>NZ_JBFUAZ010000738.1:0-1801 GCF_056406035.1 Polaromonas sp. P1_E1_2
CCACCCCGTCGAGCAGGCCAATGCCGTCGATCAGCGCGTCCAGCCGCTCGATCGAGCCGGCCTGCACGATGGCGATCATGTCGAAGGTGCCGCTGACCGAGAGCAGTGAGCGGACCTCGGGGATCTTGYGCAGCGCCGCCTCGACCGGGCCCGACAGCTTGGGGCCGACGGTGAGCATCACGTGGGCGGCTACCTGCGATTGCTCATAGGCGTCGCCGGTGCGCACGCCGTAACCGGTGATGACCTTGTCACGCTCCAGCCGCTCTATGCGGGCCTGCACTGCCGTGCGCGACAGGCTCACCTTGCGGGCGAGCAAGGCCACCGGGCAACGCGCGTTTTCACGCAGCTCGCTGAGCAATATCTGGTCTATGGCGTCAAGGTTCATGCGTTGGGGTGGGCCGCGCCCTGTTATGGGAGATGAATAGTCAAATAGAAGGTAGAAATCTTCTATTTGTCTAAATTATCGCTTCTATTTGTATAAATTGATACTACCAACCGCCGGTACTGCGTTCCACAATCACTCAAGGCCCCTCGCTTGGAGGGGCCCCCAAAGGAGCTGATATGAAAAAGATCATGGTGGTAGGCGCAGGCAAAATCGGCTCAACCATTGCCGCCCTGCTGGGCGCCAGCCAGGACTATGCGGTCACGGTGGTGGATGCATCACAGGCCGCACTGGCAGGCATGAAGGCCAGCGCCGGGGTTCAATTAAAAGTGCTGGACGTCACCGACCCTGTCGCCCTGCGCGCGGAGCTTGAAGGGCAGTTTGCGGTGCTCAGTGCGGCGCCGTTTCATCTCACCACGTCCATTGCCGAAGCTGCCGTGGCAGCCGGTGTGCACTACCTGGATCTGACCGAAGACGTGGCCAGCACGCGGCGCGTACGTGAACTGGCCGCCACCGCGCGCTCGGCGCTGATCCCGCAGTGCGGCCTGGCGCCGGGCTTTGTGTCCATCGTGGCGGCCGACCTGTGCCGGCGGTTTGACAGCCTGCACAGCGTGCGCATGCGCGTGGGCGCCCTGCCCCAGTACCCGTCGAACGCGCTGAACTACAACCTGACCTGGAGCACCGACGGCGTCATCAACGAGTACTGCGAGCCCTGCGAAGCCATTGTGGAAGGCGTGCTGCGCGAGGTGCCGCCGCTGGCCGAGCACGAGGAGTTTTCGCTCGACGGCGTGACCTACGAGGCCTTCAATACTTCAGGCGGCTTGGGCACCTTGTGCGAGACGCTTCAAAGCAAGGTCACCAACCTCAACTACAAGACCATCCGCTACCCCGGCCACGCGGCCATCATGAAGGCCCTGCTCAACGACCTGCGCCTGCGCGACCGCCGCGGTGTGCTCAAGGACATCCTGGAAAACGCCCTGCCCACGACGATGCAGGACGTGGTCATCGTGTTCGTCACCGTGAGCGGCCAGCGCGAGGGCCGGCTGATGCAGGAGACCTACGCCCACAAGGTATACAGCCATGTGGTCGGCGGCGTGCTGCGCAGCGCGATCCAGATCACCACGGCGGCTGGTATTTGTACGGTGCTGGACTTGCTGGCTAACGGGCGGTTGCCTGCGCAGGGGTTTGTGCGGCAGGAGGATATTGCGTTGGGGGATTTTCTGGCCAACCGGTTTGGTAACGCTTATGCGCCTTTGGTGGAGCGGGCTGTGGCTTGAGGTTTTTTGGAAAACAGGCGTTGCGGTTAGTGGGGATGAGCGCTGGATGCTATTGAATTGATAGCAGTTCTCTTTTGGGGTTGTTGTTGATTTGATGGGCGCGCTCTTCGCTGAATTTTGCTGGCCGGGGGTTGCCCGGCGG
>NZ_JBFUAZ010000739.1:0-1800 GCF_056406035.1 Polaromonas sp. P1_E1_2
GTGGTGCCTTCCCGGAATTCCTTGAACGACTTTTTGTCGAAGTAAACCGAGTGCGGATCAAGACTGGCCACCATGCCGGAAATGGCGTCGGTGATGAGTTTTTTCTCGTCCACCGGTTCCACGTAGTCCGTCTTGACCATGCCAAAAACGGCTGCGAGTTGCTGCAGTTCTTCCAGCGGAAGGGGTGCCAGGCCGCCACGGGCCACGGCTTGCAGCTGTACGGTGGTGAGGGCTCCAGCCACGGCACCAATTGAAATCCAGCCTGCTATCTTGAGCTTCTGACCCATAGAAAATACCTTCGTAAACCTGTTGAAGAGCCCCTGCTCCCCCTATGTGAAGCAATATACACCTTGGAGAAAGGCCGGTCGCCACAGTTCCGCCATTCGTGCGGCCTGGCGCCGCAAAAGAGCCAAATCAGCCAGCTTTTACAGGACTTTTACAAGAATGGCTCCCGCAGGACTGCCGGGAGTCACTGAATTGCCCCTCAAGCCTTGCCTTGCGCACCCACGGCCGCTGCCGCCTTGGCAGCGGCCTCACTATCACCGAGGTAGTAATGGCGCAAGGGCCGCAATTCGGCGTCCAGCTCATAGACCAGCGGGATGCCATTGGGAATGTTGAGTCCCACGATGTCACTGTCGGAGATGTTGTCCAGATACTTCACCAGGGCGCGGATGGAATTGCCGTGGGCCGCCACCACAATACGCTTGCCTGCCTTGATGGCCGGCGCCATGGACTCATTCCAGAATGGCAGGACGCGGTTCACCGTGTCTTTGAGGCATTCAGTCAGCGGCACCTGACCGGGCTGCAGCCTGGCGTAGCGCGGGTCGTTGCGTTCGCAGCGCTCGTCGGCGGCATCAAGCGCCGGGGGCGGCGTGTCATAGCTGCGGCGCCAGATCAGCACCTGCTCGTCGCCGAATTTTTTCGCTGTTTCGGCCTTGTTCAACCCCTGCAGGGCACCGTAATGCCGTTCGTTGAGACGCCAGCTGTGCACTACGGGCAGCCAGGTACGGTCCATTTCGTCCAGCGTGTGCCAGAGCGTGCGGGTCGCGCGCTTGAGCACGCTGGTATAGGCCACGTCAAAGTCATAACCTTCGGTTTTGAGCAGTTTGCCGGCGTTTTTGGCCTGTTCGATGCCGGTTTCGGTGAGGTCAACGTCGGCCCAGCCGGTGAAGCGGTTTTCAAGGTTCCAGATCGATTCGCCGTGGCGGATGAGCACGAGTTTGTACATGGTGGGAAGGGTGAGGAGTGGAAAAAAGGGAATAAGGAGGGCCGCCGGCAGGGCGTTTTCTCCCTCTATTTTAAGAGCCTGTCTACGATCTAAAAGGGCCGCGCAAGCATCTTCTCGGGATGGGATGCAAGGCGCGGTGTGCTGCCCATAGCTTAGCTATGGGTTAGCGCCGCAACGCCGCAGACCGCCCGAGAAGGTGCTTGCCCTCCGGGTTGGGGGTGAAATCGGGCGATTGAGCCCCCCAGCCCCTTGCATGGGCATTAGCCCATGCGGCGTGCCCGGTCGGCTCACTCATCCCGATTGCACCCCAACGCGACCCGTTTAGATCGTAGACAGGCTCTAAAATCATGGGTTCGCTGAAAAAGCGCTCCAAGACACACAAAGGGTACAACGTGAAATTTCTGATCGATAACTGGATGCTGATTTCGATAGCGGTCGCCTCGGGCGGCATGCTGGTTTGGCCCATGATTTCCGGCGCCATGAACGCTGGCGCGCTCACGGCGAGCGGCGCCGTACAGCTGATCAACCGCGAAAAAGCGGTGGTGGTGGACGTCAGCGAGGCCGAAGAATTC
>NZ_JBFUAZ010000740.1:0-1798 GCF_056406035.1 Polaromonas sp. P1_E1_2
AACTTAGAGTTTAACTGGCTGGCCCGGTGCGGCGCCGTGGCCGCCTGTAACAGCGGCGGGCCCGTGCCGGCCAGGCGCTGTCATGGGCCAGGCGACCAATAGCCATAGCAGCATCAGGCCGCCGCACACCGCAAAAAGCCCCTCAGCCCCCTGCGTTTTTGTGATCCAGCCGCCGACGGCCCCGCCGGCAAAAAACCCCAGCGACTGCAAGGTGTTGTAAACCCCGAGCGCAGCGCCGCGGGCATGGGCTGGCGCCACCCGGGAGGCCAGGCTGGGCTGGGTGGCTTCGAGGACGTTGAAACCGCAAAAAAACAGGAACAGCAGCACGGCCAGAATGCCCAGACTGGCCGGCGCCGAGGTAAACGATGCCACCCAAAGCAAGCCCAGCTGAACCAGCAGGACCAGGCCGACAGCCCCCAGGAACACGGCACGCAGATAGCCCCGTTTTTCCAGCGGAAACAGCGTAGCTCCCATCACCCCAAAAGAGGCCAGCACCGCCGGCAGGTAGACCTGCCAATGCGCGGCCTTGTCGAGCCCGGCATTCACCAGCAAAGCCGGGATCGCCACCCACATGGCCAGCTGCACGGCATGCAGCACGAACACGCCGAAATTCAGCCGCAGCAGCGCGGTGTCCTTCAGCACCTCCGCCACGCTGCCGCGCGGCCGGTTGACGTGCTCTACCGGTTCGGGTGGCACCCACCAGACGACCACGGCAATGCCGCCCAGTGCCAGCGCGCCAGTCAGGGCAAACAGCCCGTGCAGGCCGATAGCGCCGGCGAGCAGGGGTGCGGCCAGCAGCGAAAGCGCAAACATCAGGGCAATGCTGCCGCCCACCAGCGCCATGGCCTTGGTACGCACTTCGTCGCGGGTGGAATCGGCCAGCAGCGCCGTAACGGCAGCCGAAATGGCCCCCGCCCCCTGCAACGACCGGCCGGCGATCAGCCAGTTCAGGTCGGGCGCCCAGGCGGCGATCAGGCTGCCAAGCGCAAAAATGACCAGGCCGGAAACAATGACACGCTTGCGCCCCCACCAGTCCGAAGCGATCCCAAAGGGAATTTGCAGGATGCCCTGCGTCAGGCCATAAATACCCATGGCCAGGCCAATCCGGGCCGGGTCATCGCCCCCCGGGTATTTGGCCGCCTCCAGCGCAAACACCGGCAGCACCAAAAAGAGGCCGAGCATGCGAAGCGCAAAGATCGACGCCAGCGAAACGCTGGCGCGCCGCTCGGTAGCGGTCATGGGAAACGACATGGGGGCTGTAGGCGCAGTCAAGGGGATTAAAAGGGCAAAAGCGGCCAAAAAATAGCTAGAAAAGCTCCAAAACAGGGCAATAACCCGGGATTGACCGACTGGGAGCGGCAAGCCCACGGCAGCCCGTGGCTTGCCCAGCCGGCTATTGTGCTTGAAACGGTGCTTCGGTCTATGATGGAGAGTTTTGCGGCTGCCACATCTTGAACTCTCCTGACGACAGCAAATACCTTGCCAAAGTGCTCGCGGCCCAGCGGATCAGCATCCGCGGCGCGCGCACGCACAACCTTAAAAATATCGATCTCGATATTCCGCGCAACCAGCTGGTGGTGATTACCGGCTTGAGCGGTTCGGGCAAGTCGTCTCTCGCCTTTGACACGCTGTACGCCGAAGGCCAGCGCCGCTACGTTGAGAGCCTCTCCACCTATGCGCGGCAGTTCCTGCAGCTCATGGACAAGCCCGACGTGGACATGATCGAAGGCCTGTCGCCTGCGATCTCCATCGAACAGAAGGCCACCTCGCACAACCCGCGCTCCACCGTGGGTACGGT
>NZ_JBFUAZ010000741.1:0-1786 GCF_056406035.1 Polaromonas sp. P1_E1_2
GCATGACGTTGTTGCGCAGTTGATAGCGCAGCCGAAAAATATCAAGGGAATGAAAGGTAACTTTCAGCATCGGCGCTTGCTCAGGTGCAAGCACGATGTGAGCGGGAAGAAGACCTGGGTCGGGGTTCATGTCAGCGCTGGGCTTGAGACTGTGGGGTTGATTGATTTCTTTGGGAAGCAGCAATGGGCAGTGGCATCACTGCGACAGTAGTTTAAGCACGAGACAGTGACATATCGCAGTGATTAGTACCGCAAAAATGTAGGAGAAGACCGACAACCCTTGGCGAGGCGCGTCATGCGAAATGGTTATATTGCAGGCTAGCCAGAAAAATGCACCATGCGCAACGCGCCTTAACGAAAAAGCCCATGAAAAGCCTCTATAAATATTTCTTTCGTGGCCTCATCACCATCCTGCCGGTGGCACTGACGGTATACCTTCTTTATATCTTCCTGGCGTGGATGGAAACTGCCGCCCTGTGGATCCTGCGCCCTCTTATCGGCAGTTTTTACCTGCCCGGCATGGGCTTGGCGTTCGGCATCCTGACCATTCTGGCGATTGGCTTCCTGGTATCCCAGCAAAGTGTGCGCAAAGTGCTGTCTTTCGCGGAATTGCCGTTTACCAATTTGCCGGTGGTCAAAAGCATCTACTCGTCGCTCAAGAGTTTTGCCGACTACTTTTCGCCTTCGGGCAAGCAGGGCGAGCAAAGCGTGGTGATATTGCGCATGCCTGGGCACGCGATGGAAATCGTGGGCCTGATCACACGTCGCAGCTTTGCCGACCTGCCTTCCGGATTCCTTCCGGGTGAGCGTGTTGCGGTTTATTTGCCCATGGGCTACATGATCGGCGGCTACACGGTGTTTGTGCCGACGGAGTGGGTACAGCCCATCGACATGTCGGTGGAGGAAGCCATGCGCTCGTCACTGATTGCGTGGATGGCCCRCCCGCCGGCCTCAGGTACTGGCAGCGGCAGCCCGGCCGGCTGAGCTTGCGCCGGAGCGGCGTAAAGATTTGTTATCTGTGGTTTCCCACATGGACAAATCGCGTGGCGGGGCTATATTGAACCCGTCCCCCACAACCCGCGCATTCGCTGATGCGACCCGGCCATGACAAGCACAACGACAACGAAGACAAGCCGCAAGCCACCCCTTTACAAATCGCTTTACTTCCAGGTGATCTGCGCCGTGATCGCCGGTGTGCTGCTGGGGCATTTTTACCCTGAGGCCGGAAAGCTCATGAAGCCGCTGGGCGACGGCTTCATCAAGCTCATCAAGATGATGATCGCACCCATCATCTTCTGCACCGTCGTGATCGGCATCGCCGGCATGGAGGACATGAAGAAGGTCGGCAAGACCGGCGGCCTGGCGCTGCWGTACTTTGAAGTCGTCAGCACCTTCGCGCTGATCATCGGGCTGGTCCTGGTCAACGTATTCAAGCCGGGCGAAGGCATGAATGTCGACGTGTCCACGCTGGACACCAAAGCCATCGCGGCTTATACCGGCCCCGGGAAGATGGTCGGCACGACCGACTTCATCATGAACATCATTCCGTCCACCGTGGTGGATGCCTTCGCCAAGGGTGAAATTCTGCAGGTGCTGCTGATCGCGGTGATGTTCGGCTTCGCGTTGCACCGTTTCGGCGGGCGCGGCACGCTGGTGTTCGACTTCGTCGAGAAAGCCTCGCATGTACTGTTCACCATTGTCGGCTTCATCATGAAGGTGGCGCCCATAGGCGCTTTCGGCGCAATGGCCTTCACCATAGGCGCTTATGGCGTGGACAGCCTGGTGT
>NZ_JBFUAZ010000742.1:0-1772 GCF_056406035.1 Polaromonas sp. P1_E1_2
ATCCGCTGGATATGGCTGTCGACGGCCAGGGGCTGTTCATCCTCAGGGACGCGGAGGGGAAGATCACCTATACGCGCGCGGGCCAGTTCAAATTCAATGGTGACGGCGTGCTCGTGAACCAGGGGGACAACGCGAAAGTCATGGGCCGTGGCTCCGACGGAGGCCTCACCGAAATCAGCCTCGCCGGGCTGAGCACCAATGCGGGAAAGGCTACCGCGAATGTCAAGTTCAACGGCAATATTTCCAGTACCCTCACCGACCAGACTGTCGGCGGCGTACGGGTCATCGATGCGCTGGGCGGCGCCCATACCCTCAGCGTCAAATTCACCAACACGGACGCGACAACAGCTGGAAGCTGGAAGGTTGAATTGCTCGACGGCACCACGGTGGTTGCGACCCGCCAGATTATTTTTTTTGACGGCAAGCCGACCGCAGCGACCTCGAAACTCAGCGTGAGCTATACGCCAGTTGGAAGCGCGGCGATTCCGCTGCTGCTGGACTTCAGCACCGACGTGACCTCCTTTGCGGCGGGCAACCTGTCCACGCTCGCCATGTCTTCGCAGGATGGCGTCACGCCGGGTGCCTTGACCCAGGCCAGTTTTGATTCCACGGGGACCCTGGTGCTAGGTTATTCGAACAGCCAGAGTGTCAAGGGCGCGCGCCTGGCCCTTGGCCGCTTCGACTCGCTGGATGCGGTGGGTACGGTGGGCGACAACCAGTTCAGTGCGCTGGATCCGGAGCACTGGGTGACAGGCAGCGCGGAGGAGGGCGGCTTTGGTTCGATTCGCTCCTCTTCCGTGGAGATTGCCAACGTGGACCTCTCGCAGGAGTTTAGCGACCTGGTGGTGATGCAGCGAGGCTTTCAGGCGAGCTCGCAGGTAATCTCGACGGCCAATGAGATGCTGCAGGAACTGTTTGCGCTGAAAGGCAAATAATGGCCGATGCTTCTGTTGCAGGGAAAGTCCTGGTGTCGGAAGCCGACGCCGCTCCAAAACTCCGCGAGCTCAGGGTATTTTCCACTGACCGGCGCGCACGTGTGAGCGCCACTATTTCAGCGATGCTTATGTCGTGGCGTAGTGCATGGGATTGGCGTGGCAAGAGTCTGGACGCAGAGAGTTTTCAGGTTGTGGTCCGCGGTGCCGTCGATCCGGTGTACGCCGCCTGGAATCCAAAATGGCTGGTTTGCGAGCCTTCCGATCCCGGCGCCGGTTTGCTGAGAATGCGCTGCCGTGCGGGCGATGTTGATGTGGCGGCACCTGAATTCCCGGTGGAGCGTTTTGCCACCTGGCTATGGGGCACGGCGGACGAGCGCCAGTTGCCCGAACCCGCTCCGGCGCTGGCATCTATGGCGGCGGAGATGGCGCGGTCCATGTGGCAGGATTTCCAGCAGCGATGGGCTATTGCCTGTACACCGCCCGGTGCTGTCGCTGGCACGCCGCTGAAGATGGAGGGGCGAACGGTCGACTGGCCGCGCCCGCATGAATTTTCCGGCACTTTGCTGGTCGAGTTCTCCGCCGCGGACCTGCAATGGACGGTGGCGCTGGAAGCGGCCAGCGTGGACGCCATCCTCGCCAAGGCCGGCGAGGAAAAGCCGCGCGCTACGCAGAAACCGTTCAGGCAAGCCGACCGCGTTCGCGTCGATGAGGCCTTGCGCCAACGCACGCTGGCGCTCGATGCCTATTTGCTTCCATGCACCATTTCGCTGGGCGCGCTCCAAGGCCTGCGGGTCGGTGACGTCATCGCGCTTGAGCACCCGCTGGACCACCCTTCAC
>NZ_JBFUAZ010000743.1:0-1769 GCF_056406035.1 Polaromonas sp. P1_E1_2
CGGCCCCGCCTGCAGAAGGTGGCTTCGCGTCGAAAGGCGTGGTCCGGTCATTTTTACGTTATGTCTCACAATGACGGTTTGGAAGAGTTGTCGGCCACCTTGCGCTCGGCGGGTGTCGAGCACGCCCTGTACCACGACTGCATCTGGATCACCCTGCCGCAAATCCAAGGCCACGTTGAAATCAAGTCTTGGGGCCAGCAGGGTCGAACGGCCCAGCTTGCCATGAATCGCCAGTGGTTCTCATTGAGTGAGGTTGAAGGCGACTTTGACGGCCCGGCGGAAGCGGTAATTGCCCGGGTTGCTGAAAAGCTTGCAGAGCGCGGACTGTCACTTCTGCAAGGAGCTCCGGAGTGAGACATAACTCGCCGGTCCGGATGGACGTCCGAGTGCGTACGCGCTTCGCGCGCACCTGTTCTTGATCGTCACTCACCTTCACGTTAGACCTCATGCTCACAGCCGCTGCCGGATTGCACCGCACCCCACGGGTACTCCTTGGATGGCTCGCCGTTCCCGTCATTGCTGGCGCCGCTCTCCTCGCCTGGCCATTGCTTGAGTCCTGCGAAAACTCCCGACTTCGGGAGATCCCGTCACCTGATCAGTTGTGGAAGTTGGTGGTGTTCGAGCGCAGTTGTTCTGCAACGGTCGCGTGAACGACTCATGTATCCCTTGTAGGCGCGAGTGAAATGCTGCCGAACGCGCCCGGAAACTTGCTGGTTTCCTTCGAGCGTCACGGCTCATTGGTCGGCGCCTCCGTGCGCGAGCCGGAAGTGGTTGTCCGGTGGCAACGACCGGACGCAATCGAGCTGGCCTACAGTTCGGCTGCGCCCATCCACTCCACCGTGTCCGAGTTTGGGAGCTTCCGGGTGATCCACACGCGCGCGCCATGAGGTCTAACAGGTCGTGAACGCCTCCATCCAAAGCGAGACAGGTTGGTTGCAGTCGCTAAGCCCGGCTGAGCGAGCTCGATTCCTCTCTTCGCTGAGCCACAACCTCACCATCGCCATTCGAGTTCTTTGTCACAGTCAGGGAGCTCCCGAGCAAACCGTTGAATTAGTACGCCGGCTGAACGAGGCGCACCACCGGGTATCCAGCTATCTCGCCCATTACCACATCGGTGATGAAAACGTCGGTTGGATCGGTGCGGTCGTCGAGTATGTTCTCGACGCGAAGGACCCTGTTGTGCTGCAGCAAGCCGAGCAGGCGTGGTCATATGCGAGGAAGGTTGTGTCCGGTGGCACGGCCTAACCCCTCCATCGAGCGGACGTTCCAAAGGCCGCTTCGCGCCCTGTGGGGCCCCGCTCGTTCTAACGGCTCACTCAACTCCGATCCACAACGGGATACGGCGGTCTCGCCGCGGGTGTTGGTGGCCCATTCATTTTCACTATCAAGCTCATGAGTGCACTAGAGTTACAACAACAAATCCTGGCCGCGTTTGCATCGGTACTCCGCCCTGCGCGTGACGAAATTGCGCCTCACATTTACCAGGAATGCGCCGAACTTGCCGATGATCTCGCGCCGTTTTCTGCGACTGAAGTGCCGGAGAAGTTATTTCAAAGCCACGTGTGGGATATGCCGCTTCTTTCAGCGGAAGCCATGCACTACTACTTTCCCGCCTGGCTCATTCGAGGCCTCGACGACGGTGGACCCTGGCTATGCGACGCAGCTAGTGCTGTGTTGGGTGCATTGGAGAATTCAGAGCACCGCTGGGACCCTGCCCAGCCGTACTCATGCGAGCAATGGCTGGCGTTTCAAGCCTGGCTGTCCTACGT
>NZ_JBFUAZ010000744.1:0-1766 GCF_056406035.1 Polaromonas sp. P1_E1_2
GGCAAGCCGCTGTATGACTACACCACGCTGGCCAACCTGCTGCAGCCGTGTGCCGCGCTGGCCTCTCCAGGCACCAATGTCTTCAACACCATCAACCCGGTCATTGCCGCGAGCCGCTGCAGTGCGCTCAAGGCCAACGGCATGGTCGCCGGCAACACCACGGCCGAGCAGGCGGGCAGCGCCATGGCCACGCTGGTGCAGGCAGGCTGGCAGCCCGAGGGCAACGACCTGCAGGCGTCGCACTATTCGTTTGCCACCCTGCCGGTGGCGCTGACGTATGCCAATGCCTACGGGCGTGCCGGCGTGCAGGACAACCTCTGCGGCTACAGCTTTGCCGCCACGGCGCCTGCCGCTTCGCCCACACCCAACCTGCCGGTGCCTGCGCCGGCGGGCCCGCTGGCCACGTCATTCGGCACCGGCAACGGCATACCGCCCACGGTGGGCATCAACATCGTCAACAACGCCAGCCTCGGCGGCCCGATGCTGGACTCGGCCTCCATCTCTGCCGGCAACGTGCAGGACTACAACAGCGCCGGCGCCCTGTGCCTGCGCAACCTGGCCACGGGAAACACCCCCGACGCCCTGCGCGTGCGCGAAGGCATCCAGCAGGTGCTGCGCACGGCCAACCWGCAGGGCAAGCCTGCGCTGATCGTGCATGGCCGCTCTGACACGCTGGTGCCGGTGGCGTTTACCTCGCGCCCCTACTTTGGCCTGAACAAGATGGTGGAGGGTTCGCGCAGCAAGCTCTCGTACGTCGAAGTCAYCAACGCCCAGCACTTTGATGCCTTCCTGGGGTTCCCCGGCTATGGCCAGCGGCTGGTGCCGCTGCACCGCTATTTCATCCAGGCCATGGACATGATGTATGCCCACCTCAAAACCGGCGCACCGCTGCCGGCCAGCCAGGTGGTGCGCACTGTGCCGCGCGGCCTGAGTGGCACCACGCCCAACCCGATCACGCCCGCCAATGTGCCGCCCATCAAGCTACAGGCGGACGCGCCGGACCGGATCACGTTCTCCAGCAATGTGGTGACGGTGGCTGATTGAGTGATGAAGGTGCACAGGCAAACAGGCACCGACATGCGTTTGGGTGCTTGGCCTACGCTGCGTTCCCGGCAGCCCGGTATCTTGGTAACTGGCTGACGTGACACGACGAACGTTGGCCCGGGATACCCCTCGCGATGGCCTCGCAAGGGTCTCGCCAGGGTTTCCTGGACCTTCCCGTCGAATTCATCAGGAGTCATCATGAACAAGGATCAAGTCAAAGGCGCAGCCAAAGACACAGCTGGCAAGGCACAGGAAGCTGCCGGCAAGCTCGTGGGCAGCAAGGACCAGCAAGCCAAGGGCTTGGTCAAACAGGTGGAAGGCTCTGTGCAGAAAAATTATGGTGATGCCAAGGAAGTCGTTAAAGACGTGACCAAGGGCAACAAAGGCTTCTGAGGCCTTTGAGGCTTCGGAGCCAGCATGCCCGGCTTGCCGGGCAGCCAGAACAGCGGCGCATTGGCGCCGCTTTTTTATGGGCGTTTGATTTTCAGCTTTGGCGTGGCGGGGCAGGCAGTGCCTTAAAAAGCAGTGCACCCACGCCAGCAGCGCCGCGATTGATCGGCAATACTCCAGCGAGTGACCCGCGAAACTACTTACTTCAGCGACTACGTAGTTGTAGTGAGTTAAAGACTGGTGCAAAACCAATTCGCCTGACGCCGTCTGCTGTAGCGGGACCCACATTAAATTTCACCGTTGTCCACGCCCCTGCCGGCATAAAGTCTTTC
>NZ_JBFUAZ010000745.1:0-1766 GCF_056406035.1 Polaromonas sp. P1_E1_2
GTGCCTACCTTCAGCCTGGACAGCGGCGTGCAGTTTGAACGTAATGCCGGGTTCCTGGGCCGGAACTTTACCCAGACACTGGAGCCCCGGGCCTTTTATGTGCGTACACCCTATCGCGACCAGAGCCTGCTGCCCAACTACGACTCCGGGTCCAACGACTTCAACTTCGCCACGGTCTTTACCGAAAACGCATTTGTCGGCAATGACCGTATTTCAGACGCTAACCTGCTGACCCTGGGCGTTACCTCGCGTCTGCTGGATCCTGCGACCGGTGCTGAAGCTGTGCGTGTCGGCATTGCGCAGCGCTTTCGTTTTGAGGATCAGAAGGTGACCCTGCCGGGTGTATTGCCGGTCACCGACCGCATCAGCGACTTGCTGGTCGGGGCTTCCGTCAATTGGGTGCCGCAGTGGTCTTTCGACAGTACGGTTCAGTACAACCCGAAGACCAAGCAATCTGAGCGTGCRTCGATTGGCGTGCGCTACAACCCCAGCAATTACCGCGTCATCAGTGCCGCATTCCGGCGCCAGCGCAATGTCAGCGAGCAAATTGACGTGKGCTGGCAGTGGCCTATCAATGATTTGTGGGGCGACAAAGGAAAAGATCTGGGCGCTGGGCAGGGCCAGGGAGGCGGCCGCTACTATGCCGTTGGGCGCCTGAATTACAGCGTGCTGGACAAAAAACTGGTCGACTCGATCATCGGTGTTGAATACGATGGTTGCTGCTGGATAGGGCGCGTGGTTCTGCAGCGCTCTCAAACCGGGACCGGAAGCTCGGATACGAAAATCCTGTTCCAGCTTGAACTTGTGGGGTTTTCGCGCCTCGGCTCCAACCCCCTGGAAACCCTGAAGTCGAATGTTCCACGTTACCAATATCTGCGTGAGAATACCAGCACGCCAAGCCGCTTTACTACTTATGACTAATAACCGCGCCGTCTCAAGATTCCTTTTGAACTCCATTCAAGCCGCCACAACGGCCTTGGCATTGTCGATTGTGCTGATGGTGGGTGCTCAGGCGCAGGGGTTGCGGCCATCGGGTACATTGCGCCTGCCCGACGCGGCCACGGGCTCCCGGACTGCGTCGGCGCAAGGAAGCGCGCAGCGGCAGGCTGACTTCATTGTTGCCGTGGTCAACTCCGAACCCATTACCAATAATGAGGTTCGAAGCAAGTTGATTCGGACCGAGCAACAAATGCTTCAGATGGGCGCGACAGTGCCGCCGCGCAGTGAAATGGTCGGACAAATTCTGGAACGCCTGATCAGCGACAAGGCGCAGCTGCAAATGGCGCGCAATTCGGGCCTGCGGGTCGATGACAATGCCGTCGAAGCTGCGGTCCAGACCGTCGCCAGCCAAAACCAGATCACGGTCGACGAGCTGCGCAACCGCCTGAAAGCGGACAGGATTGACTATGCCCAATTCCGCTCGGAATTGAGGGACGAGCTTTTGGTCAGCCGCCTGCGCCAGCGAGAACTGGAGGCGCGTGCGACGGTTACGGAGCAGGAAGTCGACCAATTTCTGCGTGATCAGGATGGCGGCACCCCATCGTCTTCGCTGGCTCTCAACCTCGCGGAAATTCTGGTGGCCGTGCCGGAAAATGCCACGCCCGATCAAGTCGCAGCACTGCAGGCCAAGGCCCAGCAGGTGATGGACCGTGCCCGCAACGGTGCCGACTTCACGGCGCTGGCCGCCGAAGTTTCAGCGTCTCCCACGCGCGCTTCAGGTGGCCTGATGGGGCTGCGGACTGCAGACCGCTATCCTGATCTCTTTG
>NZ_JBFUAZ010000746.1:0-1763 GCF_056406035.1 Polaromonas sp. P1_E1_2
GGATAACGCCGATACCTTCTGAGTCCGATGAACGCAGAACAATTCCAGCAACTTCTCGTGCCGCTGTCGATGCCGTGGGTGGACGCCGTCGTCCGGATGGACGAGGCCGCGCAGGGTCTGCTCCTCGCACTGGACGACACCGGCAGGCTGCAGCGCACCGTGACGGACGGGGACTTGCGGCGCGCTCTCCTGCGGCACAGCCCCGACACGCTCACCCTCGCGGGCTTGCCGAGCCGTCCGCCTCTTGTGGTCGGGCAGGCAGCGACCCTTTCCGAAGTGCAGCAGCTGATTGCGCGCCACGGCATCTCGCATGTGCCGGTGACCGACGCCAACGGGCGACCGGTTGACCTGATCACCAGCCGGGAGTTGTCGCAGCGCATCTGGTTGTCTTCGCCGCACCTCGGCGAAGAAGAAACAGCGTTCGTCGAGGACGCCTTCAAGACCAACTGGATTGCACCGTTGGGCCCTCACGTCGATGGGTTTGAACGCGAACTGGCCGAGCATGTCGGGGTTGCGCACGCCGCAGCGGTCAGTTCAGGAACTGCCGCCATTCACCTGGGCTTGGTCCTGCTGGGCGTCAAACCGGGAGATACCGTATTTTGCTCCTCACTGACCTTTGTCGGCAGTTGCAACCCCATCCTTTATTGCGGAGCAAAGCCGGTATTCATTGATTCCGAACCCCAGTCCTGGAACATGTCGCCCGCAGCGCTGGAACGCGCTTTTGAGTGGGCCAAGCGCGAGAGCCGGCTGCCTGCATGCGTTGTGCTGGTCAACCTCTACGGGCAAAGTGCTGACATGGACGCGCTGCTGCCAATCTGTGAGCGGTATGGTGTTCCAGTGCTTGAAGATGCCGCCGAATCGCTTGGCGCACATTACAAGGGTAAAAGCAGCGGAGCCTTTGGCCGGGTGGCTGTCTATTCCTTCAACGGCAACAAGATCATCACTACTTCGGGAGGCGGAATGTTGGTGGCTGATGATTCCGACCTTATCGCAAGAGCGCGAAAACTCTCGACACAGGCACGGGAGCCCGCTCCCCACTACGAGCACACAGAAGTCGGATTTAACTATCGCATGAGCAATGTTCTGGCCGGAATTGGGCGAGGGCAGCTGCGGGTGCTGGAGCAGCGCGTTTCGCAGCGCCGGCGCGTGTTTGAGCGGTATGTGGAGGCAATGGCAGATTTTCAGGAAATGCAGTGGATGCCGGAGCCGGAAGGCTGTCACTCCACCCGATGGTTGACATGTTTCACATTGAACGGGYCAGATGCTGCAGGGAGGAGCCGCGATGTGATGAAGGCGCTTGAGCGGCACTTGATTGAGGCGAGGCCGGTCTGGAAACCCATGCACTTGCAGCCACTCTTTGAAGGTGCTCCTTATTTTTCGCATGAGTCCGGTGTTGATATCTCTGCGGACCTTTTTCGAACGGGTATCTGTTTGCCCTCGGGTTCAAATCTTGATGCGGCTCAGCAAGACCGCGTGATTGATCATTTACGGCATGTCCTGCTCATGACGGAGGGCCGTCGTGCGCTTGCGTAAAGAGACTGTTTCGCTGTGGACTGCAGATCTCTTGCTGGTTTGTCTAGGGTGGTGGGCAGCATTTTGGCTGCGGTTTAATTTTGATATTCCTGAGGAGTTTGAAGCACTCGCCCTACAGAGCATGCCATGGGCGTTGGCTGGGTCTGCGGCCGGACTGGTCATTGCACGCGTTGACCGCCAAATCTGGAAGTACATTGGCCTGCCCGAGCTGCGGCAACTGGTATGGGGGG
>NZ_JBFUAZ010000747.1:0-1762 GCF_056406035.1 Polaromonas sp. P1_E1_2
TTTCAAGCACGAAGAAGCCGCCATTGCCAAGCGCTCGCAGGAGTTGCTCGACTATGTCGGCATCGGCAAATACGCCGACTTCAAGGCCCGCACCCTGAGCTACGGTGACCAGCGCCGCCTGGAAATTGCCCGGGCTCTCGCTACCGACCCGCAGCTGATCGCACTCGACGAACCGGCCGCCGGCATGAACGCGACCGAAAAAGTGCAGCTGCGCGAGCTGATCGATCGCATCCGCAAGGACAACCGCACCATTCTGCTGATCGAACACGACGTGAAGCTGGTCATGGGCCTGTGCGACCGCGTCACCGTGCTCGATTACGGCAAGCAGATTGCCGAAGGCGCGCCCGCGGACGTACAAAAAGACGAAAAAGTGATCACCGCCTATCTGGGCACAGGTCATTGAAGGAAAGCAAGAATATGGCAAACACACTCCTTAAAGTGACCGGCCTGAAGGTCGCTTACGGCGGCATCCAGGCGGTCAAGGGCGTTGACTTCGAAGTCAACGACGGCGAACTGGTCACCCTGATTGGCTCCAATGGCGCCGGCAAGACCACCACCATGAAAGCCATCACCGGCACGCTGCCCATGCTGGGCGGCGACATTGAATACCTGGGCAAGAGCATCAAGGGCCGCGGCGCCTGGGACCTGGTGAAAGAAGGCCTGGCCATGGTGCCGGAAGGCCGCGGCGTGTTCACCCGCATGACCATCACCGAAAACCTGCAGATGGGCGCCTACATCCGCAGCGACAAGGCGGGCATCGCCGAAGACATGGAAAAGATGTTTGTGCTGTTTCCCCGCCTGCGTGAACGCAAGGACCAGCTGGCCGGCACCATGTCGGGTGGCGAACAGCAGATGCTGGCCATGGGCCGTGCATTGATGAGCCGCCCCAAGGTGCTGCTGCTGGACGAGCCCTCCATGGGCCTTTCGCCCATCATGGTCGACAAGATCTTCGAAGTGGTCAAGGACGTTTCAGCCCGCGGCGTGACGGTGCTGCTGGTTGAGCAGAACGCCAGCCGTGCGCTCGGCATTGCCAACCGCGGCTATGTCATGGAGTCGGGCAATGTCACCATGAACGGCGACGCGAAAAGCCTGCTGAACGATCCACGCGTCAGGGCCGCTTACCTCGGCGAATAAGCAGGCGCCCGCGCGCCGGCAGGCGCTGCGGGACGCACGTCACCCCGTAAATCTGGCCAACCAGCGCAGGGCATAAATGCCTTGCGGCGCCAAATATTTACGCATAAAGTTAAGAAGGGGTGCGCACCACGCGCATCCTTGTTTAACTTGGGGGAAGTCAAAATGAACCAGTATGTTGTTCGCGTTGCTGTCGTGATGTTCGCCTTTCTGGCCTCATCTTTTTTCACCGGGGCTTCGGCCCAGTCACTGCGCTGCAAGGGCGACCTGGCGCAGATCGGCAATTCCAAAGGCACGGTCCTGCAAAGATGCGGCGAGCCTGTCATGAAGGACACGTTCTGCAAAGCCACGCCTGACACTGTGCCCAGCTCGACTGTCGTGACACCAAACACCACAGGTTCCACCGCCAGCACCACCACCAACGTGACGGTCAACACCTGCCAGCAGGTGGAAGAGTGGACTTACAACCCGGGTTACGGGCAGTTCATGACCATGCTGCTGTTTGAGGGCGGTTCCCTGAAGAGCATTCGATACGGGGATCGCGTAACCAGGTGAGCCCCCACGGTGGTGATGGAGCCCCCACGGTCGCTCACTGCGTGTAGCTCCCTGCCCCCCGAGGGGGCCGCCCGCC
>NZ_JBFUAZ010000748.1:0-1756 GCF_056406035.1 Polaromonas sp. P1_E1_2
TCTTTCCATCATCCTCTCGCTCACGTTGACGAGTACTACAACCGAACGGCGCTGGTATTTGAAGGTGACTATGTCACTGCAGACGATGGAACCGGCATCGTGCACTCTTCACCAGCCTACGGGGTAGACGACTTCAATACCTGCGTAGCCCACGGCATGAAGACCGATCAGATTCTGAATCCTGTGCAAGGAAACGGCCGATATGTCGAAGACATGGCCCTTTTTGGTGGATTAAACATCTGGAAAGCCGCGCCCCTGGTCATAGAGACTTTGCGCGGTGCGGAACGCCTATTCGCAACCAAAGAGATTTCTCATAGCTACCCGCATTGCTGGCGCCACAAGACGCCGGTGATCTATCGCGCTGCCGCTCAGTGGTTTATACGCATGGACGAGGGCGTTGGAGTTTTTGATTCACGGCGTGAGACGGTCGGACGAGTTCCCATGCATGCCGATTCCAAGTGGTGGAAGGATAGGTATGCCGATCTAGGGTTCAAGACCCTGCGCGAACTCGCCTTGGCGGCAATCGAAGAAACCAGCTTCTACCCGGAAAACGGCAAAGTCCGCCTGCGCGACATGATTGCCGGGCGGCCCGACTGGTGCATCAGCCGCCAGCGCAACTGGGGCGTGCCCCTGCCCTTCTTCATCCACACCGCCACCGGCGAGCTGCATCCGCGCACCATGGAAATCATGGACCAGGCGGCAGCCATGGTGGAAGCCGGCGGCATCGAGGCCTGGAGCAAGGCCACGGCCGAATCCATCATCGGCGCCGATGCGCCGGATTACATCAAGAGCACAGACATCCTCGACGTCTGGTTTGACTCCGGCACCACGCACGACCACGTGCTGCGCCACAGCCATGCCGCGCAATCGACCTGGCCGGCTGACCTGTACCTGGAAGGCCACGACCAGCACCGCGGCTGGTTCCATTCGTCACTGCTCACTGCCTGCGCGATGTACGACCATGCGCCTTACAAGGGCCTGCTCACGCACGGCTTCACCGTCGACGGCAAAGGCCGCAAGATGAGCAAGAGCGAAGGCAATGTCGTGGTGCCGCAGGAAGTGAGCGACAAGCTGGGCGCCGAGATCATCCGCCTCTGGTGCGCCTCGACCGATTATTCGGGGGACCTGGGCATCGACGACAAGATCCTGGCCCGCGTGGTGGACGCTTACCGCCGTATCCGCAACACGCTGCGCTTCTTGATGGCCAACGTGAGCGACTTCGACCCGGCCAAAGACGCCGTGCCGTTTGAGCAGATGCTGGAAATCGACCGCTACGCGCTCAGCCGCGCATCGCAACTGCAGGCCGACATCCTGGCGCATTACGAGGTGTATGAATTCCACCCGGTGGTCTCCAAGCTGCAGATCTATTGCAGCGAAGACCTGGGCTCCTTCTACCTGGACATCCTGAAAGACCGGCTGTATACGACCGGCCCCAAATCGCTGGCCCGCCGCAGTGCGCAAACTGCGCTCTGGCAGATCACGCACGCCATGCTGCGCTGGATGGCGCCCTTCCTGAGCTTCACAGCCGAAGAAGCGTGGAAGGTGTTCGGGCAGTCCGAGTCCATCTTCATGGAAACCTATGCCGAGTTCCCCGCGCCCGACGCAGCGCTGCTGGCCAAGTGGTCACGCATCCGCGAAATCCGCGACACGGTCAACAAGGACATCGAAGCCCTGCGCACCGACGGCAAGGTAGGCTCTTCGCTGCAGGCCAATGTCGCGCTGGAAGTGGCCGCGGAAGACCATGCACTGTTGGCAT
>NZ_JBFUAZ010000749.1:0-1749 GCF_056406035.1 Polaromonas sp. P1_E1_2
CACCAATTCCCCAACGTGCCCCTGGTGCTGCTGTCGGCCGCGCCGGCCCAGGACTACGAGGACCTGTCCATTGAGGCAGGTGCCGATGCCTACATCCAGAAGTCTGCGGGGGCCACCGAGATATCGAACGTCCTGCGCGTCTTCCTGAGTGAAGAACTCGACCCGGAGCCATCCACCCCAACGGAAAAACTGTCCAAGCGGCAAAAGCAGTTGCTGGTCATGCTCGACAAAGGCATGAGCAACCGCGACATCGCCGAAGAGCTGCAGATCAGCGAGCACACAGTGAAAGTGCATTTGTGGCGGCTGTTCCGGCGCCTGAATGTCAAGAGCCGCTCACAGGCCAGCCACCTGGCGCGCACCCAGGGCTTGCTCTAGCAAGACCGGGCAACACCGGGCCGGGTCACTGGCCTGGCGTGCGCAACTCCACCCAGAAGACACTGCCACGCCCGCTCCTGGAGGCAAGCCTCACAGGATGCCCAAGCGCCTCGCTCAGGCGCGAAACGATGGCCAGGCCCAACCCAAAGCCTTCTTCGGTACCCTGCAGGGGAATCCGGTAGAACTCCTGAAAGATCGCCTTCTGGTGTTCTTTCGCGATGCCCACACCGGTGTCCCATATCTCGATGCATGGCACTCCGCGCCGCCGGCGCACAGCCAGCAGCACACCGCCTCGATGCGTGTTGCGCAGCGCGTTCGACAGCAGGTTGCCGACCAGCCGCTGAAGCAGCACTGGGTCAGACCTTACCTGTCCCACTGCAGGGCGAATCCTGAGGCGCAGGTTGCGCTCCCGCGCGAAGGGTGCGTATTGCGCCTCCAGATCCTGCACCAGCCCCGCCAGGTCTACGGCCTGCAGGTTGACCCGCAGCGGACTGGACTCCAGCCCCGCCAGGTCGAAGAGGGAGTTGAACAGGTCGTTGACCGCCTTGGTGGACCGGACGATCTTGGGCGCTATCTGCGCCACGAATTCTGGCTCGGCAGCCAGCCAGCCGGCGTACAGGTCCAGGGCATGCACCGGCTGACGCAGGTCATGCGCGGCGCTGGCGATAAAACGGTTCTTGATCTCGATGGCCTCAAGGGCGGCACGGCTTTTTTCAGTCAATGATCTGATCAGTTCGGAGTTGTCGTACTGCAGTTCGAGGTTGGCACGCTGCACCTGGTGAAAGCGCTGGCCCGACACGCGAATGACCACCCAGTAAATGACGATCAGCACCACCATGCCCCAGGTATTGAACGTGGAAGAAATTCCTCTTTCCAGCATCAGCTGGTAGAAAAATACCGTCAGGGTGGAAATGCCCAGGCCGTTCACATAGCCTTTGAAGCAGGGAAGCCAGGAGGAAAAGGTGCCCACCGCAAACCCGGCCATTCCGACCAGGACGATCATGCCGAGGAACTGGTCATACACGGGCGCTTTGAGGAAGTACACAAACATCGACGCACCCCAGACCATGGCACTCATGGGCCACGTCCACGTGTAGCGCGCCATGAATGCGCGCAACGCAGGGCCGCTGACGCCCAGCAGCGAACGCTGGTAAATGCCGATGACGCGATACCGCACCAGGGTCACCAGCGTCGCCGCCGTTGCCCAGATGCCCAGACTGAGCAGGTCTACATGGCGGTAGAGAATCACCACCATGGACACGATCAGGACCAGTGCAGAATGCAGGGCCGGGCGGGCATACCGCATGAAGATGTGGATCAACCGCATTTCCACCCAATCCTCGCGCGAGATATCTGGCGCGCCCTGGATAGGCC
>NZ_JBFUAZ010000750.1:0-1745 GCF_056406035.1 Polaromonas sp. P1_E1_2
GGATGGGGCTGGTGTACCTTTTCCTCTATATCCCGCTGATTTTCCTCATCGTCTTTTCATTCAACAGCACCCGGCAAGACGGTGTTTTCACCGGCTTTTCAACGCGCTGGTATGAGGCGCTGCTGTCGGACTCGCGGTTGGTGGAAGGATTTTTTCTGTCCCTCAAGGTGGCGCTGATCACCGGCACGCTGTCGGTGGTGCTCGGCAGCTTTGCTGCCTTTGTACTGGTGCGCTATTTGCGCTTTACCGGGCGTACGCTGTTCTATGGGTTGGTCAACGCGCCGCTGGTCATGCCCGAGGTCATCATCGGCCTGGCCTTGCTGCTGCTGATGGTGGCGGTGCAGCGCACCATCGGCTGGCCGGACCGGGGTTTCATCACCATCGTGACGGGGCACACCTTGCTCGGCATGGCCTACGCCACGGTGGTCATCCAGTCACGCCTCAGTGAAATGGACCGCACCCTTGAAGAGGCCGCCATGGACCTGGGCTGCCGGCCCGTGCAGGTGTTTTTTCTGGTGACCTTGCCAAGCATTGCACCGGCACTGGTGTCGGCCTGGCTGCTCACCTTCACACTGTCGTTTGACGACGTGGTGATCTCCGAATTCTTGTCAGGGCCCGGCGTGACGACCTTGCCGCAGGTGATCTTCAGCTACGCCCGCCGCGGTGTGAACCCGTCGATTTACGCAGCGGCCACGATTTTGATCACGGTGGTGTCGTTGGGCATCATTGCCTACAGCATTTCCGTGATGCGCCGGCAAAAGCGGCTGGACCGCGAAATCAGTGCGGCGGCTCGACCGGAACAGGCTTTCCCGGACCCCGTCCGGGCAAAGTAGCCAGCACGACGCCGGTCAGCGCGATGGCAAAAGCGCCGATCTGGGTGCCATTGAGCTTTTCTCCCAGAACAATGACGCCGACCGCTGCGGCACTGACCGGCAGCAATACGGTGAAAACGCCGGCCTGATTCGCCGGAATCGTCCTGAGCCCGGTCATCCAGAGCCAGACCGTCCATACGCTGGCTGCGAGCGAATAAAACAGCAGCAACAGCCACGCGGAGGGCGCCACCTTGCCAAAGTCAAATCCCCAAGCCATCCAGAGGCCGAAAGGGGTGACGAGGGCAAAGCCCCAGAGGTTGATCAGTGCGGTGATGCGTTTGGGGCTGAGTACGCCGGTCAGCTTCTTGCCGATGACGGCGTAGGCCGCCTCGCATAAAACCGCGCCCACCAGCAGCAAATTGCCCAGCCAGGCATTTCTGTGTGCCAAATCGGCCTCCGGACCAATGCTGACGGGCGCAACCAGCTCATTTTTTGATAGCGAAACAAGGCCAATGCCGAGCACCGCGCAGGCTATAGCGCCCCATACGCGCGCACCGATGCGCTCCCGCAGGAAGAGCCAGCTCATCAGCGCAACGGCTGCCGGAATGGAAGCCATGATCACACCGGCCGCAACCGCGCTGGTCATGCTCACGCCGAACAGCATGCAGATGGAAAAGAGGAAATTGCCCAGAAAGGATTCGAGGAACAGCAGTCGGCTGGTTTGCCGGCTCATGGGGACTTCGCCTGCCGGTTTTTTCAGCCAATGCAGCATTGCGGTGCCACCGATGCCAAAGCGCAGCCAGGCCAGCAAAAAGACGGGGAAGGCGATGACGAGGGGTTTGGAAAGCGCCACGTAGCTGCCAACGAGCGACATGCTGAGCGCCAGGCAGGCGTAGGCCACGATTCGGTTCATTAAACTGGAGGCTCCTGTGG
>NZ_JBFUAZ010000751.1:0-1743 GCF_056406035.1 Polaromonas sp. P1_E1_2
GTACCGGCTCGCGCAGGTGTGGCTGGCGCTGGGCCAGCCCGCCAAGGCGCGCAAGGTGATTGCGCACCTGAGTCGCTTTGAGCCGCGCGTTGCTGCCCAGTTCGAGCGCGAGAACGAGTCCGTTTTTGCGGCCACCGGCGAGGCAGCCCATGCAGCCCACTGAGAGTCACCGCCGTTACTGGCGCAAGAACCTGGTTGTGACAGCTGCGCTGCTCCTGATCTGGTTCAGTGTCACGTTCGGCGTGAGCTACTTCGCGCGGGCGCTGAATTTCACTTTTTTTGGCTGGCCTTTCAGCTTCTGGATGGGCGCGCAGGGCGCCCTGGTGGTGTATTGCCTCATCGTCGGTTTTTATGCCTGGTACATGAACCGGCTCGATATTGAGCATGACGTGGCGGACGAGGACTGAATGGGCGGCTTTTTTGGTTCGCGCGACGGGGTCATGCTCTCGAGCCAGCAGTTCAAAAAGCAGTTGGACCGCATCTACCGCTGGTACACGCTGGGCCTGGTGGTGTTTGTGGTCGTCCTGGCGCTTCTGGAACGTGCGGGCCTGCCGCGCCTCTGGATAGGTACGGCCTTTTTGCTGGCCACCATAGGCCTCTATGCGGGCATAGGCGTCATGAGCCGCACCACCGACGCCTCCGAATACTATGTGGCAGGGAGGCGCGTGCCGGCGGTCTACAACGGCATGGCCACCGGCGCCGACTGGATGTCGGCGGCCTCGTTCATTGGTCTGGCGGGCACGCTTTACCTCACGGGCTACAGCGGCCTGGCTTTCATCATGGGCTGGACAGGCGGCTACTGCCTGGTCGCTCTGGTGCTGGCGCCTTACCTGCGCAAGTTCGGTCAGTTCACCATCCCGGATTTTCTGGGAGAGCGTTACGGTGGGCGACTGCCGCGGCTCATCGGCGTGGCGGCGGCTATTTTGTGCTCCTTCACCTATCTGGTGGCGCAGATTTACGGCGTGGGCCTGATCACCTCTTACCTGACCGGCATCGCGTTCGAGCTGGGCATCTTCCTGGGGCTGGGTGGCATCCTGGTATGTTCTTTCCTGGGTGGCATGCGCGCGGTGACCTGGACACAGGTGGCCCAGTACATCATCCTGGTGGTGGCCTACCTCATTCCGGTGATCTGGCTGTCGGTCAAGCAGACGGGCGTGCCAGTGCCGCAGCTGGTTTATGGCTTTCAGCTTGAAAAGGTCACGGCCAAGGAGAAAGAGCTGACGGCCGACCCCAAAGAGTTGCAGGTGCGCGAGCTGTTCCGGCAGCGCTCGGAAGCGCTGTCGGGCAGGCTGGAGCACCCCGCCGAGTCGCTGGCCGCCGACAAGCTGGCCGCCGCCAAACGAATGGAGCAGCTCAAAAGCGGCAATGCATCCGTGGCTGAAATTTCGTCGGCCGCCAGGGCGATGGCCGGCATGCCCCGGGACGAGGCCGCAGCCGTCAAGGCCTGGACGGCGGCCAGGGCCGCTGCGGACGTCAAAACCCAGCCGCTTAACGGCATGCCCGCCCACGCGGCCCAGTTCTCGGGCAATCCGGATGGGACCCCGAAAGAGCAGGAGACTTACGAGACTTCGCGCCGCAATTTTCTGGCGCTGGTTTTTTGCCTCATGGTGGGCACGGCGGCCTTGCCGCACATCCTCATGCGCTATTACACCGTGCCCAGTGTGCGGGAAGCGCGGCAATCAGTCACCTGGTCGCTGGTGTGTATCTTCCTGCTTTATTTCACCGCACCGGCACTGGCCGTGC
>NZ_JBFUAZ010000752.1:0-1741 GCF_056406035.1 Polaromonas sp. P1_E1_2
TTTTCGGGGTGGGTGCGCACCACCGGGTGAACCACCGGCTTGACCTCTTCAACCTGCTCTTGTGTGAGCTTGGGCCGCCACGGGTTGCGGTTGCGCAGTTCTTCGTATTTGGCGAGGTAGGTGTGTTCGGCGCGCAGGCCCTGCACGGCTGTTTTTAACGCGTCGGGCAGGGTGTCCCAGGCGGTGTGCTGGTTGGCAAAAAGCGTGTCGCCGCCTTCGGAGGGCAGCTCCTGGGCATGCAGCAATGAGCCCAGGCTGGGTTTGTCTTTGTAGGACAGGTCAGAGTGCCAGAAATGGCCGGCGTCGCCCAGGCCGATGGGTTCGCCGTTTTCCTTGATGTTGGAAACGATCAGGATTTCAGGGTGGTTTTTCAGCTGGAAGTTTTTCAGCACATGAATTTGCAGCGGCCCAAAGCGGCGGCTGAAATCAACATGCTGCTGCGGCGTGATGCGCTGATCGCGAAAGACCAGCACGTGGTGGTCCAGGTGGGCGCGGTGGATGCGGCTGAAGTCCGCTGTGGTGAGCGGCGTGGACAGATCCATGCCCAGCACCTCGGCGCCCAGAGGGGCGTCAAAAGGCCGGATCTCGATGGAGGAGGGGCCATGCGTTGTTGCCGACACATCGGCACGGTCGTTCGGAGTCAAAGTCGCTGTCATCTTCATCTTTCTCATCTGCGCCCTGGGACGCCGGTCAGCCCATAAATGTAGGAGTGCCGCCGTGCCAAGCGAACTACCTATTCGTCGTTTGTTAATTACTTTTAAGTCTGTTCGGCTTCGCCACACGAGGACGCCAACCATCTTATCTACCGGATCCACTCACCCGCAACGCTTTCACCACCAGCGAAAAGGCCGGTGAAGGCTGGCGCCTGCTGGGATAGTACAGGTGGTAGCCGGAAAATTTTGGGCACCAGTCCTGCAGCACGCGCACGAGCCGCCCGGCTTCGATGTGCGCCATCAGTTCGTCTTCCGGCAGCAAGGCGATGCCCAGCCCCGCCAGTGCCGCGTCGACCTGCGGCGGTGTCGTGTTGAAGATCAGCGGGCCATCCACCCGGACATTGACCTGCCGACCGCGGCGCTCAAAGTCCCAGACGTAAAGCCCGCCGGAAGTAGGCATGCGCTGGTTGATGCAGTGATGTGCGGTGAGGTCGTGCGGTGTTTTGGGGATGGAATGGACCGCAAAATAACCGGGTGAAGCCGCTACCGCCATGCGCAGCGGCGGGCCGATGGGCACGGCGATCATGTCTTTGTCGATCGTGTTTCCCAGGCGTACGCCGGCATCAAAACGGTCGGCCACGATGTCGCGAAAACC
Source organism: Polaromonas sp. P1_E1_2 (assembly GCF_056406035.1). Taxonomy (NCBI): domain Bacteria; kingdom Pseudomonadati; phylum Pseudomonadota; class Betaproteobacteria; order Burkholderiales; family Comamonadaceae; genus Polaromonas; species Polaromonas sp. P1_E1_2. Next base: position 1,309 of record NZ_JBFUAZ010000752.1, read on the forward strand.
ATAGTTCACGTCGAACTCCAGCTTGATGTCCGGGTACTCGCGAAGCAGTGGCGCGAGCTTGGGCAGCAGCACGCTTTGCAGCACATGGTCGCCACAGGTGATGCGCACGGTGCCTGCAGGTTTGTCGCGCAGATCGGTCAAGGCGTCGAGTTCCGACTCAATCTCGTCGAAGCGGTGGCCGATCGCCTTCATCAGCCGCTCGCCCGCAGACGTCGTCGCGACGCTGCGTGTGGTGCGTGTGAGCAGCCGGATCTTCAAGCCTTCTTCCAGCCCCCGGATTGCCTGGCTCAGCGCTGACGGGGTCACGCCCAGCGTGGCGGCGGCCCGGGTGAAGCTGCCCTGGCGCGCCACGGTGACGAAGGCCAGAAGGTCGTTGAGATTGCGTCGAGGCATTTGCAGGTCTCCGTTTTGCAGGCTACTGATTAGCCATGCT
>NZ_JBFUAZ010000753.1:0-1735 GCF_056406035.1 Polaromonas sp. P1_E1_2
AGGTCGGGGTATGCGACGCCGTTGAGTGCTACGGGGCGGCCTTCTTCAAAGGTCACGCTCACTTCTTCGGCCTTGACGACGCAGTCGTCTTTCCAGAACGGCACGCCCATGATGGGGTTGACGATTTTGATGCCGCTGTTGAGGTTTTCCAGGTCTTTGGCTTCGTGCGTGGCGCCCAGCATGTTGCTGTCGGTGCTGTAGGCCTTCTCGGCGCTCATCTTGTAGCCAAAGCCGTTGGCCGTCATGAACGCGCTCATTTCAGAGCGGCCGCCCAGTTCGTCGATGAACTGCTGGTCCAGCCAGGGTTTGTAGATCTTCAGCGCGGGGTTGGTCAACAGGCCGTAGCGGTAAAAGCGCTCGATGTCGTTGCCCTTGAACGTGGAGCCATCGCCCCAGATGTTCACGTCGTCCTGCTTCATCGCCGATACCAGCATGGTGCCGGTCACAGCACGGCCCAGCGGCGTGGTGTTGAAGTAGGTGACGCCGGCGGTGGTGATGTGGAAGGCGCCACTTTGCAGTGCGGCAATGCCTTCAGCGGCGAGCTGTGGGCGGCAGTCGACCAGGCGGGCCTTGATGGCGCCGTATTCCATGGCCTTGCGCGGAATCTCGTCGTAGTCGGCTTCGTCGGGCTGGCCCAGGTTGGCGGTATAGGCGTAGGGCAGGGCGCCCTTCTGTTTCATCCACAACAGCGCGGCGCTGGTGTCCAGGCCGCCAGAGAACGCGATGCCGACCTTTTGGTTGGCGGGGATGTTTTGCAGAATGGTGTTGGACATGTTTTAGGCCTGAATATCGCTGTAAGCCGCGCAGAACGGGCGCGAGCAGCTATGAAAAAAGGAGCGAAGGATCGGTTGAGGGTGGACTTAGACGCTTTTTAGCCGAAATGGCAGATGTAGTGATAAGCCGCTTCGCCCGCTGCAACGCGAATCTCGAATTTGGCGTTGCCGGGCACGCTGAACTTTTCGCCTGCCGAAGACTTGACCCAGCTGTCGCTGCCGGCCAGCTTGTATTCGCACGCGCCGGCCACGCATTCCATGATTTCGGGTGCGCCGGTATTGAAGGTCAGGGTGGCCGGCAGGATCACGCCGACCGATTTTTTGGTGCCGTCGGCCAGCGTGATGCCGTGGCTCACGCATTTGCCGTCAAAGTAGACATTGGCCTTGGTGGTCACGCTGATGTTGTCGATTTTTTCGGTAGGCATGGGAATGTGCTGAAAAGAGACTGAAAGGGGCGGGAGGAGACGAAAGGGGCGAAAGGGGCCGTTTCGGGCTGCGGGAAAGCACCGCGTGGCGCCCAAACCGTTGATTTTAGGTCACCCGGAGCCCTTCGCCGGGCCCGCGGTGAATCCGGTTGGCCCTTTGTGGCGTATCCCCCCGTACCAGCCGCCTGCCGGTGTTTCCCGATAGCCACCAATACCTGACAATGTTCTTCATGAAGCCAGAAAGCCCGGACAGACAATTGATCGCACTGATTGACCGCGTGGCCCAGGCCGATGAGTCGGCCCTGCGGGAGCTGTATGAGCTGACTTCGTCCAAGCTCTACGGTGTCGCGATTCGTGTGGTGACCAACCGTGAATGGGCTGAGGACGTGCTGCAGGAGGCCTTCTTCAACATCTGGCGCATCGCCGGCGACTACAAGGCGACCCTGTCACCGCCCATGGCCTGGATGGCGCTGGTGGTGCGCAGCCGCGGCCTGGATTTTTTGCGGCGCCGGGCTTCGGACCGGGCCGACCTGATGC
>NZ_JBFUAZ010000754.1:0-1729 GCF_056406035.1 Polaromonas sp. P1_E1_2
CACTTCGTGTAGCTCCCTGCCCCCCGAGGGGGCCGCCCGCCTGCGGTCTGGCAAAGCCAGTCCCGCGGCTCATGCTGGCTTGAAGATTTCAGGGCGTATGTAGCGGGGGTATTTCACCAGTGGGGGCCGCGGGTCCGGCTTCGCCGGCCCCAGGCGCCGCCCCCTGCAAGGGGGGAACAGGCTACACGCAGTGAGCCTGGACGGGGGTGTTCAAAATTCTGCATCCAACTCATCAATGTCATCCGGCTCCTTCCGAGCCTCAGCCACCCACTCCTTCATAGCCGGCAACTCCATCACCCGCTTGCAATACGCCGTGCAAGCCTTGTCCAGCGGCACGTCGTAAGTGAGAAACCGGGTAACCACCGGCGCATACATGGCATCGGCCACCGACAGCTGCTTGCCGAACAGATAGGGGCCGCCATAGGTGGCCAGGCATTCCTTCCAGATTTCCAGCACGCGGTCGATGTCGGCCTGCGCGCGGGACCAGACCTTGAAGCCCGAAAAATGGGCCTTGATGTTCATCGGCAGCGCAGCGCGCATGGAGGCAAAGCCTGAATGCATCTCACCGCACACCGCACGGCAATGCGCCCGCACCTTGATGTCCGCGGGCAGCAACTGGGCTTTAGGCTTGATTTCATTGAGGTATTCGGCAATCGCCAGGGTGTCCCACACCTTGACGTTGCCGTGCTGCAGCGACGGCACCAGCATGCTGGACGAAAGCAGCAGCATTTCGGCTTTCATCGCCGGGTCATCCGGTGAAATCACTTTTTCGGTGAATTCCAGCCCCGCGAACTTCGCCAGCAGCCAGCCGCGCAGAGCCCACGCTCCGTAGTTCTTGCTGCTGATCGTCAGGATGGCTTTGGCCATGCACATGCTCCTTGAACCGGAAAGGCCCTGCTGGCTAGCAGGATGGGTGCATGAACTCCCGCAAGGCTTATGCCAGCCTGCATTTTTCGGCTCCGACTGGCCCGTAACTTGCCTGCATGGACTGGCAGAGACAAAGAGACAACGAATTCCGATTCATGTCAGGACAACCATGCTTTACCAGGCCTACCAAACCCAGTCCGACCTGCTGTCGCCGTTTCGCCTGTTCGCCCAAGGCGGTAGCGCGGCATTCTGGCTGGGTAAAACCGAAGGCAGCCTGCTCCGCAAGATTTCGGCGTCCATGGAGGTGTTTTCACGCCTGCGGCTGACGCATACCCGGCCGGCCTACGGCATCAGCTCGGTGAAGGTGGGCGAGCGCGAACTTGCCGTGACGGAAGAAACCGTTCTGTCCATGCCCTTTGGCACCCTGCTGCGCTTTCGCAAGGAAACACCCGCAGGCCTGCCCTTCCAGCCGCCGGTGCTGCTGGTAGCGCCGCTGTCGGGTCACTTTGCCACGCTGCTGCGCGAAACCGTGCGCACCCTGCTGCAAGACCACGACGTGTACATCACCGACTGGCACAACGCGCGCGATGTGTCCCTAAGGCACGGCCCGTTTGCGCTGGACGACTACATCGACCACATGATCCGCTTCACCCAGGCTATTGGCCCCGGCACCCATGTGGTGGCGGTGTGCCAGCCCTGCGTGGCGGCACTGGCGGCTACCGCCATCATGGCTGAAGACGACGACCCGGCCCAGCCACGCAGCCTGACCCTGATGGCCGGCCCGGTGGACTGCCGCGTGAACCCGACAGGCGTCAACACACTGGCCACCAGCCAGCCGATTGAGTGGTTCGAGAAAAACCTG
>NZ_JBFUAZ010000755.1:0-1728 GCF_056406035.1 Polaromonas sp. P1_E1_2
CGTCCAGGCTCACTGCGTGTAGCCTGCTCCCCCCCTCAAGGGGGCGGCGCCTGGGGCCGGCGAAGCCGGACCCGCGGCCCCTACTGGTGGGGCTCACCTGTGTTTAAAAACCGGTTTTCGTTTGTTGACGAAGGCGTCCATGCCTTCTTTTTGGTCTTCGGTGGAAAACAGCGAATGGAACAGGCGCCTTTCGAACATCACGCCGTCGCTGAGGCCGCTTTCAAATGCCCGGTTGAGGGCTTCCTTGGCGGCCATGACGCTGGTCTGGCCGTAGCTGCAGATCATCAGCGCGGCGCCCAGGGCTTCGTCCATGAGCTTTTCCAGCGGCACCACACGGCTGACCAGGCCTGAACGCTCTGCCTCCTGGGCATCCATCATGCGGCCCGTCAGGGTCATGTCCATGGCTTTGGCCTTGCCCACGGCACGGGGCAGGCGCTGCGTGCCGCCAGCACCGGGAATGATGCCCAGCTTGATTTCAGGCTGGCCGAACTTTGCGTTGTCGGCAGCAATGATGAAGTCGCACATCATTGCGAGCTCGCAGCCGCCGCCCAGCGCAAAGCCGCTGACGGCAGCAATCACYGGCTTGCGGATGCTGCGGATTTGCTCCCAGTTGCGGGTGATGTAATCGTTGTTGTAAACGTCGGCAAAACTGTAGGTGGCCATGGCGCCGATGTCGGCGCCTGCGGCAAAGGCCTTTTCGCTGCCGGTCAGGATGATGCAGCCGACGGTGTCATCAGCATCAAACGCCTTGAGCGCCCGGCCCAGTTCGTCCATGAGCTGGTCGTTCAGGGCATTGAGTTGCTTGGGCCGGTTCAGCGTGACGATACCCACCTTGCGGCTGTCCGGGCCTTCGGTGCGGGTTTCAATGGTTTCGTAGGTCGTGGAAGACATGAAATAGGTCCTTTGGCTGAAAATGCGTCCGGCAATGATGCCACGGGCTCATGGCTGCCAATGGCTTGCCGCAATGCTAGATTCGGGAACAGGAGACTGCTGCCATGACTGCTTCCCACACCGGCTCCGCTGCCGATCCCACCGTTCTGTATGCCATCGATGGTGCTGTGGGCATCCTCACGCTGAACCGCCCCCAGGCCCTGAACAGCTTTACCCGGCAGATGCGTGAAGGCGCCACGCGCACGCTGCATCAGCAACTCGATGCGGAACGCGACATGCAGGCGGCCCTGGGACGCAGCCACGATTACATGGAAGGCGTGACGGCTTTTCTTGAAAAGCGTCCCGCGGTATTCAAGGGCGAATGACCTTCCGAAGAGGTGAGTCGCGCCAGGCCGGGTCAGGTTTTCTGGCCGAGCCACTGGTCCATCAGCGCGGCATCCCGCACCGCCAGGCGCCAGGTGGTCAGCGCGGGCGGCATGGGCAGCTCCAGCCGCAGCAGGCGTTTGTCGCGTGCGACCAGGGCAATGACTTTTTTGGCCGTGCCTGCGTAGTGCAGCAGGTCATCGAGCCGGTTCATGCGCCAACCGCCCTCCGGCTCCCGTGCGCCTGTGGCAATGTGCTCTACCGCCAGCCATTCATCTCCCGCCGCAAACCCGGCATGCTCGGCAACGCCGCCGCGCAGCACGGTCTTGACCTGCACCACGCCCTGGTTTTCGCTGGCGCGTAATCCCAGCCGCTGAGCCAGTTGCGCAGGTTCTTCGGCGACTGTCACGCCATGCTGTTCCAGCAAGGCCTTGAGCGGAAGTTCTTCGCGTCCGTGCACCCATTGGGCCAGCT
>NZ_JBFUAZ010000756.1:0-1721 GCF_056406035.1 Polaromonas sp. P1_E1_2
GCCTTGTCGACCTCGATCAGCCGCAGGCCGCGCGCCGCATACTCATTGAGGCAGGCTTTGATCAGCGAGGACTTGCCGGTGCCGCGGGCGCCGGTGAGCAGCACGTTGTTGGCGGGCTTGCCGCTGACAAACTGCTCGGTGTTGCGCCGGATTTTTTCCTTCTGGTCCTCGATTTCCTTGAGATCGCCCAGGCTCATGTTGCCGATGTGGCGCACCGGCTCCAGCGAGCCGTGGCCGGAGCTGCGCTTGCGGTAGCGGTAGGCAATCGAAGCGCTCCAGTCGGGCGCGGTGAGCGGTTGCGGCAACACGGATTCAATCCGCGCCATCAGGGACTCGACGCGGGTGATCAGGCGTTCAAACTGCTCGTTCATGCTCGGCCGGACTAGCTGCGGTAATCCGCGTTGATTTTGACGTAGTCGTAGGAGAGGTCGCAGGTCCAGACGGTGTCGGCTGCATCGCCCCGGCCCAGCACCACGCGCACGGTGATCTCGCTTTGTTTCATCACGCGCTGGCCGTCGGCCTCCACATAGGCAGGGTGGCGGCCGCCGTTTTTGGCGACCAGCACATCGTCCAGGTACAGATCGATCTTTGTCTGGTCCAGGTCATCGATGCCGGCATAACCGACGGCCGCCAGGATGCGGCCGAGGTTGGGGTCGCTGGCGAAGAAAGCGGTTTTCACCAGCGGCGAATGCGCAATCGCATAGGCGACCTTGCGGCACTCTTCGCCGGTCTTGCCGCCTTCGACGGCGATGGTGATGAACTTGGTCGCGCCTTCGCCATCACGAACAATGGCTTGTGCCAGCTTCTTCGCGATGCCCAGCATGGCAGCGCGCAGGGCCTTGCCTTCCGCGCTGTCCAGCGAGGTGATGGGCGGGTGTTTCGCCTTGTTGGTGGCCATCACAACGAACGAGTCGTTGGTCGAGGTGTCGCCGTCGACCGTCACGCGGTTGAAGGAGCCTTCGGCAAGCTCCGTGGCCAGCTGCGCCATGAGCGGCTGGGCAACGCAGGCATCCGTCGCCATGAAGCCGAGCATGGTGGCCATGTTGGGCCGGATCATGCCGGCGCCCTTGCTGATGCCCGTGATGGTGACGTCGGCGCCTGCGATCTTCACGCGCGCGGAGAAAGCCTTGGCGACGGTATCCGTCGTCATGATGGCTTCGGCGGCGTTGCCCCAGTTGTCGGCCTTGGCGGCTTCCAGCGCGGCCGGCAGGCCCGCCGCGATGCGGTCGTTGGGCAGCGGCTCCATGATGACGCCGGTGGAAAACGGCAGGATCTGCTCGGGCGCAATATCCAGCAGGCGGGCCAGCGCAATGCAGCTGGCATGCGCGCGGTTCAGGCCGTCGTCACCGGTGCCGGCGTTCGCATTGCCGGTGTTGATGAGCATGGCGCGTATGCCCGCCGTCTTGCCGTCATTTTTGGCCAGGTGCTCGCGGCAGATCTGCACGGGCGCCGCACAAAAGCGGTTTTGCGTGAAGACGGCACCTACGGACGCGCCTTCGTCGAGCAGCAGCACCGACAGGTCTTTGCGATTGGCCTTGCGGATGCCCGCCTCGGTAATGCCCCAGCGCACGCCGGGTACAGGGTAAAGATCCGCAGCGGGCGTAGCAACCAGATTGACGGGCATGTTCCAGGACTCCGGAAAATCAGGGTTAAGTCGGGCAGTGTTCAGCGCAGCGCGGTGCTCAGTTCAGTCGGCCGTGGCAGTTTTTGTACTTCTTGCC
>NZ_JBFUAZ010000757.1:0-1713 GCF_056406035.1 Polaromonas sp. P1_E1_2
GGCTGCGGCCGAAATTGCCGCAGAGCTCGCCAGCAGTTGCCCGCTGGCGCCGGCCGGTGACGTCAACGCTTACACCCAGTGCCGGCAAACACTGTTCGGGCCGAGCCAGCTGCGTGCACACGTGGCGCCCATCGTGCTATGGGGCCGGCAAAACAAAAAAGACAACGCCACGCTGCGCCAGACCAACCTGACCCAGTTCGCCCCTGACGCCTGGACCGGCATGTATGCGCCGCTCTTCATGTTCAACGGCCGGCATACCGTGGAGTGGGTGGCCGACGAGAAGATGTTCCTGGTGCGGCTTGAGGCGGCCTTTCGCAACCGCCTGCCGCCGGGCCAGTTTCCTTATCCGTTCTGGCACGACGAGGCCAAATGGGCGATGTACGAAAACGCCCGCAGCATGATGCTATGGATCAGCCCCGAAACAGGCGTCATCAAGGTGGCGCAGTTCACCGACGTGGCACCCACGCCGCTGTTGCAACCKGTGCAGRCGGTGCAGCATGAAAAATACCAGGGCCCATGGCTSTGGACYGACGACAARGGYCACACSCAACCGGCGGTGACGCTGTTCGACGGSTTGTACCGGCCGGAAAACCCGTATCTGGGTAACGTCGACAAGCGCTACCGTGACCTGGCGCTGCAGATGCGCGAGTCGCAATGTGTGAACTGCCATGTACCCAACAACCCCGACAAGATGAGCCGCCTGGTGCTGCTGTCGACGCCCGCGCATGCCGCGGCAGAGGTGGACCGGTTGATCAAGGCCGTGCGCGAGGACCGTATGCCGATGGACGAGTTCAGGTTGAGCTACGCGCTCTCGGAAGACAACAAGAAATGGCTGCTTGAGAGTGCACTGGCATTCAAGGMAACCTTGACAGCTGCCAGGCAATGGGAAGACGAGGCAGCGAAGAAGACCGTGCAATCTGCAATTAACCCTTTGAAGGTGATCAAATGAATACTCCGTTGCTGTCACAAGTTACCGGTCGCCGCGCGGTTCTTCGCGGTGTGGTGGGCACCGCGGTTGCCGTGGCCTGGCAGGGCTTTCCCATGGTCAGCTGGAGCCAGCAGGCGGCGGGCCAGCTGGCGGGTGTTGATCGCTGGAGGCTGCTGATCAATGAGGCGGTTACGGCAGACCTCAGTATTTCGATGCTGGCCCTGCGCTACCGGGGGCTGGCCGACTACCTGGGAGGGCAGATCCGCAACAAGCAGGTGGTGGTTGATCCCGTCATCGACATCCAGAACTTCGTGCGCCAGGCATCGTCAGAGCAAAAGCCCCTCATGGTGTTCGGAAAATCCGTCAACCAGCTGTCCAAGCTGGTTCGCGATGGAGGTTATCAACCCCTGGTGCGCAGGCCCGAGCCCTACCAGGCTGCCTTTATCGTGAAGAACAGCTCGCCCATCAACAACATCGGGCAACTGAGCGGCAAGAAGATCCTGATGCCCGACGAATCGTCCGCCACGGTGGCGGTCGCGCGTGCCGAGATGCGCCGCCTGAATGTGCGCGAACCCTATATTTCCTACACACGCTATCAGGATTCCGTGTCGGCACAGGTGGCGGCAGGCCTTGCCGAAGTGGGTGCGGTGAATCCGACCATCGCCAGGAAATGGCAAGAGGGCGGAGGCCGTGTCATTGGTGAAACCCAGCCGGTGGTGAACTGGTCGGTGCTGGCCGCCCCCGGCGTGCCGGCGGACATGATCAGCCGCCTGCAGGACTCCCTG
>NZ_JBFUAZ010000758.1:0-1710 GCF_056406035.1 Polaromonas sp. P1_E1_2
ATTAGATTGTCCTGGTTTTAGCATACTTAAGACCTCCTCTTATAGCAATCAATAGGTCCTCTGAATTACACGAATTGCCGGTCGGTATTTGGCAATTAGTACCATCACTCCATTCAGGCAGTCTGGGGGTATTCCAGTGCCAGCCCGGCCGCTTGCCAGGCGTCGATGCCGCCATGCAACGGCCTGACATTGCTGAACCCGGCCGCCATCAGGCGCTTGGCCACCAGGGCTGCAGAAGCATCGTTGGGGCAAGCGCAATAAACGACCACGGCGACATCGTGCGGGATATCAAGCGATGCACGGGTACGGTCCAGGTCCGACCAGACCAGCGCTCCCGGAATAATGCCGCCACCGGCACGCGCCAGCTCCGTGCGCACGTCCAGGATGACGGCAGGCTTGTTCTGCTGCGTGAGCTGCAGCAGCTCCTGCGGTGAAATGCGGGCCATGCGCAGCTGCCGATAAAAGCGCTGCCGCTGCCACCATTTGTGCAACAGAAAGAGCGCAAATGCAGCCAGCAGCACCATCAGCCCGATGYGTCCCATCTGCTCGAAAATGGCCAGCACGTCGGCCACCGCGTCATGAAAAATCATGCCGATCCCCACGCCGGCACCGGCGTAAAGCGTTGCGCCCAGCGCATCAAAAACCAGAAAGCGGCCGAAGGGAATGCCGGTGCGTCCGGCCAGCGCTGTGGCGAGCGAAGCAAACCCGGGAATGAACTTCGCCAGGATGAGCGACTTGACACCCCAGCGCGTGAAGATGGATTCGGTTTGCCGCACGCAGGAGTCGGGCGACAGGGAAATGCGGCACAGCGTTTTGAGCACGCGGCTGCCGTAGCGGTGACCGGCCCAGTACCAGACGCTGTCCGCGGCCAGGCAAGCCAGGACGGCGGTGAAGATAAGGCCTGCCGCGGAGTATTGGCCGTTAAAGCTCAATGCGCCGGTGAGGATCAATACCGGATAGGCCGGGATCGGCAAGCCGAGCTGTTCCAGCCCGACATTCAGGAAAACGGCGGCGAGCCCGTAGTGCTCGAGCCACACAATGATCTGTTCCATGGAGTCGCGTTACTTTCTGCGGGGGTCGTTGCGGTCTGCAAAGCCGTTTGGCCCCGCTTTTGTTGCCCGTTCATGCAATGTAGACGGCCGCGGCTCAGCGGTAAATGGTGGCCCGGCCAATGTTCTTTTTCCATGGGGAGAACAATTCGGACAATTTGGTTTATTTGGGCTGATTTTGAGGGCGGCGCCCGGCGCCTGCGCTACCATGAACCCTTCCCCCGTTCACGTGACTCAGAGAGCGACTACCGATTGAAATACCTTGTGGCTGTCCGGGCCCTGTGCGAGTTCACGGCCAAGCATGGCGACCTGGACCTGCGCTTTACGCCGTCACCCTCCGCACTGGAAGGCATGGCCGGGCACGCCATGGTGGCATCGCGCCGTGCAGACTCCTCAGAGTCCTATCAGGCCGAAGTCAGCCTGGAGGGCGAGTACAAGACCCTGAAGGTGCGCGGCCGTGCCGACGGCTACGACCCTGAACGCAACCAGCTTGAAGAGGTCAAAACTTTCCGGGGCGACCTGCACGCCATGGCCGACAACCGCCGGCACCTGCACTGGGCACAGCTGAAGATTTACGGCTGGCTGCTTTGCGAAGCCAAAAAGCTGCAGGACGTCAACCTGACACTGGTGTACTTTGACGTGGCCAGCACACAGGAAACAC
>NZ_JBFUAZ010000759.1:0-1707 GCF_056406035.1 Polaromonas sp. P1_E1_2
AGCATGGCGGCTAATGTTTGACGTGAGCGAGCGCCGAAGGCGATCCGCTCTCGATGGAATTGTTAACCCTCATCGTCCATCCCTCGCGCTTGCTCGAAATCCTGCTATCAAATTAGGAGAAAATCCAGAGCACTGGATTGCGGTTGCAGCGCTTGAGGCTGAACCGGAGAGCACACTTTTAGACCAGCTAAAAGCCAGTGCCAACAAGTGGCGGAAGCGGTGAGATTCGAACTCACGGAGGACTTGCATCCTCGGCAGTTTTCAAGACTGCTGCATTCAACCGCTCTGCCACGCTTCCGAGCCGCATAGTTTAACCGCTAGTCGGCGCTCATCTGGCTCGTTGATGAGCCACTGTCGATAAATGCGGTTTCGCAGCCTGGACAACAGGCGCGCCTGGCGCATCGGCTGCCTTCCACACATTGAATTACTCACGAGGGCAGGGTGCTGCCAAAAATAGAGGGCTGAAGTCCACCTCTTTTGGTTCGTCATTGGTCACTTTGTGACTGTCAAGCAAATAGAGCCAAAAAAACGGACTTATTTCCTGGAACTATTTCCTCTCCGCTTCCCAAACGTTTTTGGGAACGGTGACTAAAGGCGCTGGTACAGCCATGATTGAAACATTCAGTTACAGCACTTTAAGAGGACACAAATATGACTGCTCCAGCATTCACCCCCGAGTCGGCAGAGAAGGTTACTACGGCATTTGTGCATGCCACCGGCGCCCGCTGGTCGTTTCCGCGGGTCGAAGTCCAGGACCGCGGAACCTTCATGTTGATTAGCGTGGACTCACTTTCCCCAGAAATCCAGGAAATTGGGTTATCCGTCAAGAAATCCATTGCGCATGCCCTGAACCAGGTCATTCCGGCGCACCCTACGCAACGGTTCGGTAACTGGATGGTCGTTTTCTTCCGGGACGGCAGGATGTTCGAAACTGTTCACCCCAGCGAGTTTGAGGTGTAAGGACGCCAGAGTGGCCTGCTATCTGCCTGCTATATATATATGAGTCAGCCGCCCGTCGTGGCCAGGGCCTGTCGCCGAAACGCTGTCCGCAGGCGGCATTCACGACCTTGTCCTACACACCGCCAGCCAGCCGCTGGCTAAACTTTCCTTGCGGCCCGTCCTGGGTCGCACCTCCCTCCACTGGCGAAGCCAGTTTTACTGCCCGGTCCTCCGGGCTTTTTTTTGCCTGCTCGCCCTACGCGGCTTCGGGCTGGGCCAGCAGCATCCCTTTTGTCTCGATAAACGCAATGACCTCCGCAAGGCCGGCATTGGTCTTGAGATTGGTCATGACAAAAGGCTTCAGGCCCTTGGCCGTGGTGCGCATGCGGATGGTGTCCGCCTCCATCACGCCCAGGTCGGCGCCGACATGGGGCGCCAGGTCGGTTTTGTTGATGACGAACAGATCGCTTTTGGTGATGCCCGGCCCGCCTTTGCGCGGGATCTTCTCGCCGGCGGCCACGTCGATCACATAGATGGTGAGGTCGCTCAGCTCGGGACTGAAGGTGGCGGCCAGGTTGTCGCCGCCGGACTCGACGAACACGATGTCGGCGTTGGGGAAGTCCACCAGCATGCGGTCTATGGCTTCGAGGTTGATCGAGGCGTCTTCGCGTATGGCGGTGTGCGGGCAGCCGCCGGTTTCCACGCCCATGATGCGTTCGGCGTCCAGCGCGCCGCTGACGGTCAGGATGCGCTGGTCTTCCTTGGTGT
>NZ_JBFUAZ010000760.1:0-1705 GCF_056406035.1 Polaromonas sp. P1_E1_2
ATCTGGTAGTAGCGGTCGAAGCCTGCGACCATGAGCAACTGCTTGAACAGCTGCGGGCTTTGCGGCAGCGCGAAAAACATGCCTTCGTTGACGCGGCTGGGCACCAGGTAGTCGCGCGCGCCTTCGGGCGTGCTCTTGGTCAGCATCGGGGTTTCGATGTCGATGAAGCCGTTGGCGTCGAGGAACTTGCGCGTTTCCATGGCCACGCGGTAGCGCAGCATCAGGTTGTTCTGCATGTAGGGACGGCGCAAATCCAGCACGCGGTGCGTGAGGCGCGTCGTCTCAGACAGGTTGTCGTCGTCAAGCTGGAACGGCGGCGTCACGCTCGGGTTCAGCACGATCAGTTCGTGGCACAGCACCTCGACCTTGCCGCTTTTGAGGTTGTCGTTGGTCGTGCCTTCAGGGCGGGCCCGCACTACGCCTTTGACCTGCACGCAGAATTCGTTGCGCACGCCCTCGGCGGTTTTGAACATGTCGGCGCGGTCCGGGTCGCAGACCACCTGGACATAGCCTTCGCGGTCGCGTAAGTCGATGAAGATCACACCGCCATGGTCGCGGCGACGATTGACCCAGCCGCACAGGCTCACGGTTTGGCCCAGCAAGGCCTCGGTCACCAGACCGCAATAGTTCGAACGCATTTGGGAAACGATAGCCATAAAAATCTCGGACTTTCAGCGCCTCGCGCGCAGTGTTGCAATTTTCGCCGTTTACAGGGGAGGGGTCAGCGGCCGCGGTACAGGTTTGGAGGGCACCACGACGCCCATGGAAATCACGTAGGTCAAAGCCTCATCGACGCTCATCTGGAGCTCAATGCAGTCGCTTCTTTTCAGCATCACAAAATAGCCACCGGTGGGATTGGGCGTGGTGGGTACATAAACACTCAGGTAGTCGCCCTGCAGGTGATTGACCACATCGCCGCCGGGCAGCCCCGTCAGAAAGCCGATGGTCCAGACACCTTCACGCGGCCACTGCACCAGCAAGGCCTTGCGAAAGGCATTGCCATTTTCCGAGAACACCGTATCGGAGACCTGCTTTACGCTGGAATAAATGGAGCGGACGATGGGAATGCGGCTCAGGAATGAGTTGCCCCAGCGCACCAGTTTCTTGCCGAAGAAATTGCTGGCAACCGCGCCCATCAGCAGCACGATCAGCAGCGTCAGCAGCACGCCGAAACCGGGGATATGGAAACCCAGCAGCTTGTCGGGGTGCCAGGCGCCAGGAAGAATCAGCAGCGTCTGGTCCAGCGTGCCGACGATCCAGTCGAGCACCCACAGCGTGATGGCCAGGGGCACCAGCACCAACAGTCCGGCCAGAAGCCATCGGCGGATCGAAGCCATCACGAGGAAGTCTTGGAAGAGGAGTCGGTGGCCGAAGCCTTGGCGGGCGCGGCCGGCGCGGGAGCTGCTGCCGTGCTTGCCGGCGCGGCTGCGCCGGAATCGGCCGGCTTGCTGTCCGCACCGTTGCTGCTGGAAGCGCCGGCTTCGCCGCCGTCAGTCTTGGGCGCGGGCACGCCTGTGCTGTTGCCGCCGCGGAAGTCCGTCACGTACCAGCCCGAGCCCTTGAGCTGGAAACCCGCAGCCGTGACCTGCTTTTTGAATGCGGGTTCGCCGCATTGCGGACACACTGAGAGGGGCGCATCGGAGATTTTTTGCAGAACGTCCTTGGCATGCCCACAGGACTCGCATTTATAGGCGTAGATTGGCAT
>NZ_JBFUAZ010000761.1:0-1705 GCF_056406035.1 Polaromonas sp. P1_E1_2
GGTCAGCAGGCATTGAATGGGTGGGATTCTTGCAGTCATATGACGCTCTGGTCTTTCAGATGTCATGTGCCAACGGGAATCACCGATGTTCTGTACTTCATTTGTCGGCCGAGCCTGCCGGGTTTCCAATTCTGTCCATTGCGGCCCAATCCAGCCGCTCGGGCTGGTCCTTCACGCTTCGCAGTACAGTCTGCTGTTGCTCCAGGCGTGCAATCAGTGCCCGCTTTTTCGGATCGGGTGCAAGGACTTCCGACGCGTTAGCCAATTCAAGGGCGACGGCGACGAAAGCTGTGGCTTGCGCCCATTGTTCCCGAGGTTGCGCGATCTCCGAGGCACCGCGCTTTAGAAAAACAAGCAATTGCCAGTCCGCGAATATCAGTTGCCAGCGCGGATTGAAGGCGAGACTGGTCGCAAGAGGTAGAAGCGCGGCTTTCGGAAGCTGCAGAGCAGGTACGCCGATGACTTTTACGTTATGGGTGGATAGTTCTTTTTCCCAACCATCAGCCGCACTCAGTATGTTGACGTAATGAGTCGTTGCCGAAGAATGACGATAAATCATGTGGCCCGCGTAGCCGACCTTGTACTTGTCCCCAAGCAGATATGGGACCTGTGGCGCGTATGTGTCGAGCATCCAGATGTTCCCCCCGTCAGGCAGTACTCGTCCAATCAATTTGACTGCTTCGATGGCACGCAATCCTACGTCTGTCATGCCCCATCCCGAATACCTTGTCGGAACCACCGCGACCAGCATCGCCAGCATGCTGAGAGCGGTCAACGCGCCCATTGGCAAACGCATTGGTTTGCGCTGGGATGCCTGCCTGAATGTGGTGAGGAGGCTTATTGCCAGGGGGACCAGAAGGGCCATGGCCCAAAGGCCGAGACCCCGGCGATGCTGTATGGCCATGATGGCCATGGGTGCAATGACAACAAGGCCGGACAATCTTGCCGGCCCCGCAGTGAGGAACCAGACTGCCGTGCCCATCGCGAGAACAGCGGCAGACGGCCAGAGAAAACGCGAGCTGGGATCCCATAGCGGCAAGTATTCACGTATGGCTATCCTCTCCGCCGCAATACTGCCTCCATCCTGCATGTCTTGCCAGACAAAAAACTGCGAAAACACCTGTTGTGCCCCATTGGGGTYCAGCAGCGGCAGCGCCACGCTCGCCAGCCCGCAAATTGCCCAGCACACCGCCTCGTYGCGGGATATGGCGTGCTCATGCCTGTCTTGCCATCGACGGAGTGCATAAGCGGCCAAAAGAGGCAGCATCAGCAGCACCGTGGTGTGAACCCACGCCAACGCTAGACACAACAGGGGAAAGGCGAACAGTGCCCGGCGGATGCGGGCAGGATGGCGGCAGCTTTCAAACAAGAGCGTGGCTGCCATCCACGAAAGGTAGAGCGTAACTTCTGCGCGTATCTGCGAGCGGTGCAGGAACGTGGGGTAGACAATCAGCAGCGCCAAAGCCATGGCCGCCATCTGGTTCAGGTCAACCTCGTAGCGTGCCTGCATGCCGTTGTTGGCGGCTCGCTGCGCAGCGAATAGTCCCAAGCAAAGGGTCGCAGCCCACAGCACCGCGTTAAAGACACTCAGGCTGACCCATCCCCCTAGCCTGACGGCGAGCTCTGCGAGCAAACCGAAGCCCCAGCCGCCGAAGAGCTGGGGCGCGCCGGCAGCGGTATAGAGAAAAAACTCCTGATGAGGTAC
>NZ_JBFUAZ010000762.1:0-1699 GCF_056406035.1 Polaromonas sp. P1_E1_2
GTACTCGTCCAATACGATTTATTGACATCCCGATTCAAAAGGGGGAACAATGCGGGGAACAAAACCCGATTTTCGGGTGTTCAAGGATTCTGTTCCCCCATGTTGACTGAAATTCAATGCCGTAACGCGCAGTGTCCCCCGGAGCGCGCGCGTGTCCGCTTTACTGATTCGGGGGGCCTGTACCTCGAGGTTGCGCCGAACGGGTCCCGCCGCTGGTTTTGGAAGTACCGGCGCGACGGAAAAGAGGGGCGGATGGCCTTTGGCAGCTATCCGGACGTGTCCCTTAAAGCCGCACGAAACGCTCGCGACGCAGCGAAGGCGCAGAAGGCAATCGGGGTCGATCCTGTCCAGGCCCGAAAGGTCGCTAAGTTGACGGCAGGCAATCCGAGCGGCGAGTCCTTTAAGGTCGTGGCCCTGGAATGGTTCAACAAGCAGAAGCCGTTGTGGAGCGAAGGGCACGCGACCAGGTCTCTACGCCAGCTCGAGCGCGATTTGTTTCCCTGGGTGGGGGAACGACGGATGAGGGACATCGGCCCGACCGAACTTCTCGCGACGCTGCGCAAGACCGAGGAGCGCGGCGCCATTGAGACTGCCGACCGGGGCTTGATGCTCTGCCGGCAGGTCTGGCGGTACGCCGTCGCAACCGGCCGGGTGGACCGAGACATAACGGGCGACCTAAAAGGAGCTCTAACCCCTTACCGCGGAACTCACTTTGCTGCCATCACAGACCCAGTCCAGTTTGGCGACCTGCTGCGTGCCATCAAACTTTACAAAGGTGGACCGATTGTGCGTGCAGCCCTGCAGCTAGCTCCGCTGCTATTCCAGCGCCCAGGTGAGCTGCGCGCAGCGACCTGGTCTGAAATTGATCTGGAAGAGGCTCTTTGGACCATTCCGGCGGAGCGAATGAAGCGCGGAAAAGACGGCAAGGAGTTTGGCGACCCGCACTTGGTGCCGCTGTCACGCCAGGCCGTAGAGATTCTGAAAGGCCTTCATGGATACACCGGGCACGGCGTGATGGTGTTCCCAGGTGAGCGAAGCCACGAGCGGCCTATTTCTGAAAACAGCGTGCGCACTGCGCTGATCACCATGGGCTATTCATCAGACATTCACACTTGGCACGGCTTTCGAGCAACGGCGCGCACCATGTTGGCTGAGCGCCTCGAGATCGACCCGCTGATCATTGAAGCCCAACTCGCGCATGCCCTGAAAGATGCAAACGGTCGGGCCTACAACCGCACTCAGTACCTGAACCAACGACGGAACATGATGCAGGCTTGGGCTGATTACCTAGACAAGCTGCGAGAGGGGGTCAAAATCGTTCCCCTGCTGGCGGCTTAGCCGCTCGCTAAGTCGGGGATATCTAGGGAGTCGTGAGGTCCTTGCGACAACCGCTTCAGCGACCGCAGCGATTCTACTTTCGCGGAACTAATACCAACAATGGCATGGGAAAGCAGGCAACCAGCACTGCCACAATGAGCGCATACTGGTTGATGATCTACACCACGACATGAATGCGGCGCAGCGCCTTCGCTTGCGCAAGCCCGGCATCCTGCCACCGCCATGACCTCACCAGCTATTAAGCTGGGGTTCCGCGCGCGGATCATTCTGCTGCTGGTGGCGCTCACCGCGCTGCTGCCGGCTACAGTCGCAATGGGCTTCTTGTTCCAGCAGCGCGACCATGACATCGCCCAGGCCGGGT
>NZ_JBFUAZ010000763.1:0-1695 GCF_056406035.1 Polaromonas sp. P1_E1_2
CGAAAAGCACATCAGCGCGGTCATAAAAAATGCTTTGTGTCCCGTTGCCGTGGTGGTAGTCCACGTCCAGCACCGCCACGCGCGCGGCGCCACCGTCCCGAAACGCCTGGGCAGCGACTGCAGCGTTGTTCAGGAAGCTGTAGCCTCCCATGAAGTCGGCCCCTGCATGGTGGCCGGGTGGACGGCTGCAGCAGAACACGCCGCGCGCAGCGGACTGGCCGGTCGCCAGCAAAGCGGCAGCGCTGGCGGCGGCATCTGCACCAGCCTTGGCGGCTGTCCAGGTCCCCGCGGAAAGCGGTGACCCGTTGTCCATCGAATAAAGCCCCAGCCGTGCGGTGAAATTGACGGGCTCCACATCGCTGCGCAAAGTACGCACGGGCCAGACAGAGGGAAAAGGCTGCCGCTGGTCGTTGCCCTCTTCAAGCGCCACCCAGTCGCGCCACGCATGCTCGAGAAACGCCAGGTAACGGGCACTGTGCACTTTGGCCAACAGCGTGCGGCTGTCGGCCTGGGGCGTGCGCAGCTCGTGGCCGCGCTCGCTCAGGCGGGCCTTGACGTACTCGGCGCGCGCCGGGGTTTCAAAACACGGCACGCGCTCACCGCGGTAGAACTCGAACGCAGGGGCGTGATCGTGGTGGCTGTCGCTGAAAAAAGTAAGCATGGTGGCGAATGGTTTGGTTCGTTCATGAAAAGGAGGTGATGGTGGTTACCCGAACAGCGCAGCGCGCCGCCATCAAAGTGTGCGCGGGTCGGTCTTCAGCAACACCTCGACCAATGAGCGCAACGTCGCCTTCAGCGGCCCGGCGCCCGGTGTCATCTCCAGCGTGGTTTCGTCCATGTACAGCTTGCGGTTGATCTCCAGCTGGATGCTGTGCCGGTGCCCGGCCGGGTTGCTGTAGCGGCGCACCAGTTCCACGCCTTTGTAGGGGTGGTTGTAGGCCACGCTGTAACCCTGCGCGCGCAGGTGCTCACACACCAGTGTCGACAACGCCTTGCTGGCAGTTGTGCCTTCACGGTCGCCGACCACAAAGTCCGCATGCGCCTCACCAGGAAAATCGGTGGCGCTGCCCGAAGCCACTGCCGGCATGGAGTGGCAATTGATGTGGATGCTGTAGCCGCGCTGCCGCCAGGCGGCATCAATCGCCTGCGCCACGGCGGCGTGGTAGGGCTTCCAGCACTGCTCGATGCGCGCCTGGATTTCCGCCACCCCCAGTTTGCGGTCATACAGCGGCACGCCTTCGTCGGTGGTGCGCCAGATCAGCCCCTTGCCCAGGCGGACCTTGGACATGACCTGGGGATCATCGTCTACCGGTTCGGGCCAGGGCGCTTCCAGCAGGGACACATCCATTTCGGTGGTGTTGCGGTTGGCGTCCAGGTAGCTTCGGGGGAAATGCGCCTCAACCCAATGCGCACCCAATGCCGGCGCAAAGTCATACAGTTTTTCGACATGGGTGTCTTCTGCGCTGCGCAGCACGGCGAGCTCGCAGGCATGCCCGAAATCAGCCGGATACACCGTCCCGCTGTGCGGGGAATCAAGAACCAGCGGAGTGCTTCCGGGCAGGTAGGTAATGGAGGGCATGCACTGACTTTAGCAGCAGCACATTGGCAAACGGACGGTGGCGCCCCAAGGTTCAGCCCTTTCGCAAACTTCCGTTTGTCCTACAGGGTTTTAACTTTTAGCCCCACAACAGCGTG
>NZ_JBFUAZ010000764.1:0-1684 GCF_056406035.1 Polaromonas sp. P1_E1_2
AAACGTCACCGAGCAGAACTCGGGCTTGTGCGCATACAGCGCCTGGCGCGCCACACGCAGCTTCTCGGCGCCTTCGGGTGTCTTGGGCGGGAAAAATTCAAAACTGAGGGGAAGGTTCAGGCTCATCGCGGATCTCACTCGTCGTTATTTGTCGTATCGGTTTTGTTGTCACGCCGTTTGCCACGCGCGGGGCCGGGCTGGCCGGCATGCGCAAGTTCGGAGTCTTCGTGCGGCGCGCGGGAGGCGCGCATTTCGCTGCGCGGCACGCGCTTGGCAACCTTGCGCTGCGGTGCGGCCGGCAACGGCTGGTCTTCGCCTGCCACGTCCTGGCCCTTGACGGCCTGGATAAAAAATTCGCGGTTGCCGTCGCCGCCTTCAATCGGCGACGCCAGCCAGGCTTTTACTTCCAGTCCCAGCGCCGCGCAGGCATCGCGCAGGCGCTTTTCGACAAACTCGAAATGCGCCGGGTCGCGCACGATGCCGCCCTTGCCGATCTGGCCGGGCTGCAATTCAAACTGCGGCTTGACCAGCATGAGCAGATCGCCGCCGGGTTTGAGCAGGCGAACCACCGCAGGCAACACCAGCGTGAGCGAGATGAAGGACAAATCACCGGTCAGGAAGTCGAAGTTGGCTTCTGCGGCTGGGCCCGCTTCATCCAGGTCAGCGTCATCCTCATCGCCATCGAAGTCATCCGGAAAATCCATGTCGCCGCTGTCGCCTGCATGGCCGGCCACCAGGTCGGTGGCGGTCATGGAACGGGCATTCAAGCCCTCGACGCAAACCACACGCGGATCTTCACGCAGGCTGGCGTGCAGCTGGCCGTGGCCCACATCAACGCCTACCACCTGCACGGCGCCGTGCTGCAACAGGCAGTCGGTAAAGCCGCCCGTGGACTGCCCCACGTCAAGGCAGCGCAAGCCAGCCACCTTCAGGCCGGTAGCCTTCAGCGCGCCTTCGAGCTTGAGCCCGCCGCGCGAGATGTACTTGGCTTCGGTGGTGTCCAGCAGCTGCAGTTCGGCGCCGGGCGGAATCTCGTCGCCGTTCTTGGCGACCTTCTTCCAGGCAGCATCGGCTTCGGGACGCCACTGCACCCCCGAAGCAATCAGGCGCTGGGCCTGCGAGCGGGTGGCGGCATGGCCGTGTTCGACGAGGAATAGGTCAGCGCGCATGTAGTGTMTTCCGGTATTCCAGCAACAGACTTAAGGGCGTAGCGAGCGGCCCGAGAGCAAGGCGCGGGCGTCAGGCAACCGGAATGCACTTGAGGTGCATGAGGATTGCCTGATCGGGACCCGCAACGCCGCTATCGGGTCGCGCAGTAGCCAGGGAAAATCAGTAGCGGTAGGTGTTGGCCTTGTACGGGCCTGCTTTGCTGACACCGATGTACGCAGCCTGCTCGTCGCTCAGTTCAGTCAGCACAGCGCCAACCTTCTTCAGGTGCAAACGAGCGACTTTTTCGTCAAGATGCTTGGGCAGCACATAGACCTTGCCCACTTCGTACGCATCTTTCTTGGTGAAGAGCTCGATCTGCGCGATCGTCTGGTTCGCGAAGCTCGAAGACATCACGAAGCTCGGGTGGCCGGTGCCGCAGCCGAGGTTGACCAGGCGGCCCTTGGCCAGCAGGATGATGCGCTTGCCRTCCGGGAAGATCACGTGGTCGACTTGCGGCTTGATCTCTTCCCAGGTG
>NZ_JBFUAZ010000765.1:0-1673 GCF_056406035.1 Polaromonas sp. P1_E1_2
ACCACACAATGTCCAAAGGTTATCGAATCACAGCGTCCACCGGTATCCATAAAGGCGATCGGGACTACCAGCAGGATCAGGTCAATCTGTTCAGTCACTCACGCATTCCCGGCTGTATGCTGGGTATCGTGGCTGACGGCATGGGAGGCCGTAGCGGAGGACGGAAGGCGTCCGATCAGGTCATGTTGACGGCCAAGCAGCTTTTTGAACGTTATGCCCCGGAAACGGACGATGCGCCTGCGATGCTCAAGCAGGTCATCGAAGAAGCCCATATCGTCATCAAACTGACGGCGATCTCGGCCGAGCAGGAACCGCACAGCACGCTGGCGGCATTTCTGATCAACCCGGGTGGGGACTGTCACTGGGTACATACCGGCGATTCAAGGATTTACCATTACCAGGGCAGCAAACTGGTACACAGGACGGTGGACCACTCGTATGTGCAGACTCTGGTGGACAAAGGCGAGATTACTGAGGAAGAAGCCAATGTCCATCCGCAGTCAAACATCCTGATGGGTTGCCTGGGTACGGAGGATGCGCCACCTATTACCCATCATTTCATCCCGCAACTCCGGCCTGAAGACGTCCTGCTGGCTTGCAGCGATGGGGTCTGGCACTATTTCAGCACCAGTGAAATGGGCTCAGCCCTGTCCATGCTGTCACCCCGTGAAGCCACTGAATTCCTGATTCAGAAAGCACGTTCCCGCGCGCGAGGCGGCGGTGACAATCTCTCGCTGGTGATTGTCAAACTCGAGCCTTTGGCCGCTGAGCCACCGACCCGCTTAGTCGGGTAAGGGTAAGGACTTCGCTGGCGGCTTGGTCTGCTTCAGACGATCTCTTTCATGCTGGGCTTTGCGCTCCAGCGCCTCCTTTTGGCGGTCGTTGAATTTTTTAGCCTCTTCCGCTGCAACGGCCTGCTTTTCGCTTCTGGACTGGGATTTTTCCTGACCGCTTTTTAATCTGGCAGCGTTCGCGTCGCTACTACCTTGCTCACCTGCCTTGGCCGCAGCGCGGTCTTCGGTTTTCTTTTTTTCTCGCTCAAGACGAGACTGGGAGTCTTCCAGAGCTTTCGCCCGACGATCCGCAGCCTCCTGCTGTTTCTCCGGTGACGATTTTTCTTCCGTTTTACGGATCTGCTCCGCACCCCTGATGCGGCGTTCCTCGTCATTGAGCGACAGCTCTTGCCGGCGAAGGTCTGCCATGGCTTCGCGCCGCCGGTCATTGACTTTTCCCAGGCAACTGTTGACGGCAAACCGGTCGTAGCAGGCAGCATCCTCAGCCAAAAATCCTGCCTCCAGCCTGTTGCGTTCGACGCTGATTCTCGTCCGCTCGGCATCAATGCTTCGCATCTGGTCAGCGGGTGCAGCCGTCTCGACCGTGGACTGCGCATTCGCGAGCACGCTTAAAGCGATGAGAAAACAGGCGGTAACCAGATGCTTCATGTGAGTGTTGTGTCCACGTTTCTGCGTTCAAGCGCCAGGAATTCCTTTGACTGCATTTCGTTGAGCCGGGAAACCGTACGGGGGAATTCGTGTACCAGCGGCCCCTCGGTGTACAACGCCTCAGGAGCGACTTCTGCCGACATGATCAACTTGACCCGGCGGTCATACAGCACATCCACCAGCCAGGTAAACCGCCGTGCCTCCGATGCCATACGCACCGGCATATGCGGT
>NZ_JBFUAZ010000766.1:0-1671 GCF_056406035.1 Polaromonas sp. P1_E1_2
CTTTTCAATCACAGCGCAGGATGTGATTGCCGCTGCCTTTTTGTGTGCTCCGGGGCCACCCGCGCCGGCCTCAGGTGCCGATCCGGCGACTACATGCAACATGGAAAACGGCCTACAACCGCAGCCGCGAAAGGCTGATCGCGCTTTTTAGAGGCAAAACTTAACTTAGAGCTCCATCTCAAATAAAGCCCGTAAACACCTTGATTCAGGCCGGTTTTGCCGGAAATCAAGGTTTTTATTTGACTTTTTAATATAAAGAATCAATTTGTTATTATTGACAGGTTATTAACCAACCCCATAGAATCCCGCCAGTCCCACGAATCCTAGGGACAACCCGAACCCGCTGCCCTATTCCTCAAAGAAGCCGGCAACGTCAAACAAGGGTCAACACCCACAAGGCTTGCCTTGGTTTGATGGCGACCCAATCAAAGCCTGCCTGGCCCCCCAAAGGGCCTGCAAGCGTAGAAAGGAGTGCTATGACAGCGCTAGGACAATTCGGCCTTAACCTGAATGTCAACGCACACATCAAGAATGTGCGAAGCAGTGTTTCAAACATTGTTGACGACATCTCCCAAGGCTTTTTCGAGATTACCCACAACAGCTTCGCCCTTCTGGGCCTGGCAGTCGTGTTTGCGGTGATCACCCTGACTGCCCGGCCCGACTTGCGTCAGGCCGGTGAATTCAAGCTCATGACCTGGCTGCAGCAGCGCCAGGAAGCCGCCATCGGTTTTACCGAGCCGGCCGCCATTGAGCGCGCCACGGCGTCCAACCCGAAAGACCTGCCCGCCCAACAGGCGGCGGTGGCTTACTGGCTGAGCAAGAAGTACGGCGTCGCGCCCGAGCCGCTGAGCGTGCTGGTGGCCGAGGCCTTCGAGATCGGCCAGAAAGCCAAGCTCGACCCCACCCTGATCCTGGCCATCATGGCGATCGAGTCCGGCTTCAACCCGTTCGCGCAAAGCCCGGTCGGCGCCCAGGGCCTGATGCAAGTCATGACCAAGGTGCACCACGACAAGTACGACAACTTCGGCGGCAAGCTGGCGGCGTTTGACCCGGTGACCAACCTGCGCGTCGGCGTCAAGGTGCTGCAGGAATGCATCGCCCGCGCCGGCTCTGTCGAGGGCGGCCTCAAATACTATGTAGGCGCAGCCAACATGGACGACGACGGCGGTTACGCCGGCAAGGTGATGGGCGAACATGCCCGCCTGCTGGCCGTGGTGGCGTCTGCCTCCAAGCGCGGTGCGCCCTCGCCTTTCTTCACCACACCCGGTGGCTCGTCGCGCCCGGTGCCGGCCTCCCTGCCGGCCACGCCCGAAGCTGAAGGCAAGACGCCTGACAAGGTGGCGTTGCTGAACCAGTCCTGATTCGGGCGACTTGGGGGTCTTTTCACCCCATGCACTGCAAAAAAAGCCGGGCCGCCTACAGCGCTCCGGCTTTTTGCTTTTCGGGGTGCAGGTGAAGAAGCCCGGAAGCGGCAGGTTTTGGGCGCGCTCAGTTACACTAGCGAGGTGCGCGACTGGCGATAGGCTCAAGGTTTTCGCAACCATTGGAGCTGACGTGGGACACCACTGGGAAGCGCACCGCTGAAAGCCGTTGGGCCGAAGCGTTCAGCCGTTCRCCTGGGCAGCCCTTGTTTCAATAGCAGGGACCACGTCTTTAAGGACTGCCATGTAC
>NZ_JBFUAZ010000767.1:0-1671 GCF_056406035.1 Polaromonas sp. P1_E1_2
GTCTTGGTGCTCCTTTCATGACGTGGTAATTAACAATTTGTCGGACACAATGTTGACAAATTGTTGAATAACAGCGACGAACAAACAGAGTTACTCGTGCTGTGGCTTCTTTATCCTGGCTCGGCCGAAGTCGAAGCCTTGCTAGCGTATCAGCGCCAGATAATCGTCGGCCTCACGTGACTAATATCCTGCGGCGGACGTTCCTTGGCGTTCTCCATTAACTTAGCAGCATCCCCTCAGTGCACAGTTGGGCGTGTTTACGACTTCAGCGGAATTCATCACGATGGACGCCCATTTCGCGAAAGTGGCGAGCGCAAGAAAGTGTCATCGAAAGAATCCAGGCTGCAGTCGAGCAACGTTGGGGCAACCTCGCGCTCCAGGACGTCAAACATGCTCTCGACGAAGTCCATGAGGTCGTCTGACGCTGCAATCGCGGTGTCCACCTGCCCTTTGGCAACGGCATCGATCACGGCGATATGGCCGTCTACGGTGCGTTGCAGCTTGACGCTGTGGGCCGTTTGCATGTGATAGATCCAGCCGATGCGCCGGAAGATGGTGTGCAGGGGCCGCAAAGTGCTTTCGACGAAGGGCTCATTGGCCGCCGCCAGGAAAAGCTGGTCGATGCGCCTGTCGATCACGTTGAATTGCTCGATTGTCATCTCGCCGCCGTGCTCAACCAGCTGGCGGCGGATATGCAGCATCTGGTTGCGCTGGGAGGCCCCCGAGCGTTCTGTGGCCAGCCGGATGACAAAGCGTTCGATATCGCGCCGCAGGCGCAGCAGCACCCGTTCCCGGGTCAGGTCGATCGGGGCGATCTGGATGCCGTGGCGCGGCGTAACGATGAGCAGCGTGTCAGCCGCCAGTCGGCTGACGGCTTGGTGAACCGGCGTGCGGCCAAATCCCACGAGCGCCTGGAGATCATGAGTTGCCAGGAATCGGCCGGGCCGGAGTTCGCAGCAGATCAGCAATTCTTCGATCCGCTCGTAAGCCTGGTCGGAAAGGTTGACCTGACTGCGACGGCGAGGCGCCTCCTCCGCAGGGGCATTGGCTGCAACCAGTTGGGGACGAGGGCGGGAGGGCGAAGCCATAGTGCTCTTTCAAATACATGGGGTCCATTCGTGCATCTATCGCACACCTCATGGAAAGGAAAGCATACCCTGATATTCCATGAGTGGCGCAGGGATTTTTCCTTCATTTTCTAGGCTGGCGGAGGCGTGCCGAAAAAAGGAAGAGCTCCAATAATTATTCGGGTAAACCACGAGAATCTTTGTGAAATATCACAGTATTCTTCGTTTGTGCCTTGCTAATCGGCCACGGAAACCGTGCGCCACTTCCAACAACACTCGCGGTCCGACGTGTCCGCATTTATGGAGACATGCATGAAAAAACTGTCAAGCCTTTCAGCTGGTGTGGTGGCGCTTGCGGGCGCTCTCGTCATAGGTGGCATGCCGGTGGCTGCCGGTGCTCAAACGAAGGAGACGTTGACCTTTGCGGCTGTCACGTTCAGCGAGGCCGGCCGCGGCGAGCGTCTCAAGGCCTGGGTTGAGAAGTTCAACAAGAGCCAGGCTACCGCCGAAATCCAACCCATAGCCATTCCTTTCGGGAGCTTTGCCAAGACAGTTTTCACGCAAATGGGCGGCGGCGCGGGGCCCGATCTCGTGCGCATGGACG
>NZ_JBFUAZ010000768.1:0-1671 GCF_056406035.1 Polaromonas sp. P1_E1_2
CGGCAGGACCCTGTCCGGGACAGCATTGGAGCGAAAGGGCTGGCGCCAGCAGAACACGCGAGGAGCCGTCAATGTCTCACCCAGCCACGGCAGGACCCTGTCCGGGACAGCATTGGAGCGAAAGGGCTGGCGCCAGCAGAACACGCGAGKAGCCGTCAATGTCTCACCCAGCCATGCGCGCAGAAGTTCTGTCCAGGTGGGCTGGGGCGCCGGATCTGCCTTGTTGATGTACCGAAGGAGTAAAAACTCAAGGGCGAGGAAACCGGTGTACCCCAGTGCAATCAGCAGGAAGCCGGTGACGGCCAGCATGGGAGAGCTGCTGCGGAACCAGAACAGCCAGCCGAAAGCCGCGGCGACCAGGGTCAGGGTGATGAATCTTTGCAGTTGAGCCAGCATGAATGAATCGGCGCGAGATCAAACCCGCAGTATCTCAGGCCAGTGTGACATCCTTGCCCGACATTTTTTTGGCGAGGCCTTGCGCCAGGCGATTCACGGCGCCGTAGATGGAAAGTTGCGGATTGGCGCCAATGCTGGTGGGGAAAAGCGACCCGTCGTGAATCGAAAGATTTTCGAGTTGCCAATGCACGCCGTCGGGCCGGGTAACGCCCTGTCGTTCAGCGCCCGCAAGGCTGCAGCCGCCCATGACATGGGCGCTCACCACCCGCGTGAGCATCGGCTTCATGGGCAAGGCATTGACCGCATCACGCGCCTCGGCCCAAGAGGTATAGGGCCTGGCCATTTCGTGCAGCGGCAAAACCTGTTTGGCACCCGCTGCAAACTGGATTTCCATCATTGACAGCAGAGCCCTGCGCCCACCCTCCATGACGTAGTCCGTCAGCGGATAGTCCAGCACGGCGGAGTTGTCACTGCGCAGCTTCACCTGGCCGCCAGGCGACTCATCATGAAAACCATCGCGAAGCAAGGCCAGCAGCGTGTGGTTGTAGGGAAAAGACTTGAGCAGGTCGTGCTGACTCTGACCGAAGCCCGGGACTGTCGACGCAAAAATGATCGGGTGCAGAGGTGGGGCTTCCAGCTTGTAGCCAATCGGTCCGTCAATCGCCTGGGTTTCCAGGAAATGGTCAGAGTAGATAGTTTGCGGCGCACCGCTCCAGGCCTCCACCTTCTGGGCAAACACACTGGAGGACATCACGACCGGGTGCAGGAATGTCCGGGCGCCCAGCACGCCGTGCGGGTCGGGGGCCTGGGAGCGCAGCAGGACGGCCGGCGAGTTGATGGCACCACCGGCCAGCACATAGTGTTTTGCTCTTATTTTGATAGCTGGTTGCGCATGTCCTGATTGGGCCAGCGCCCCATTTGGCTCTACACCCCGGCATATCAGCGCGGTGACCCTGCCATTGGCCAGTTCAAGGCTTTCTGCGCGGGTTTCAGTGAGCAGTTGCGCCCCGCGGTCGAGCGCGGCGGGAATGGTGGTGACCAACATGGACTGCTTGGCATTGGTGGGGCAACCCAAYCCGCACGAGCCCAGGTTCCAGCAACCCTTGACGTTGCGGGAGATSGCCGAAGCGGGAATGCCCAGTTTGGCGGCGCCTCTKCGCAACAGGTCGTTGTTCTCGTTCGGCGGSACCAGCCAGGGSGTGATGTTCGGCCGCTGCTCGGCCTGCGCGAAATACGGTGCAAGCGCTTCCACGGTGTAGCCCCCCAGCCCAAACC
>NZ_JBFUAZ010000769.1:0-1670 GCF_056406035.1 Polaromonas sp. P1_E1_2
GGCTGAACTGGGCCAGCGCGTCAAGGCCGGGCAAGTGCTTGCCAACCTCGATCCCCAGGATTACAAGCTCGCGGCCGATGCAGCCCGTGCGCAGGTCGCCGCCGCCGCCACCAACCGCGACCTTGCTGCCGCCGATTTCAAGCGCTATAGGGAGCTGAAAGAGCAGAACTTCATCAGCGGCGCCGAACTGGAGCGCCGCGAAACCACCCTGAAGGCAGCGCAGGCGCAACTGGAGCAAGCCCAGTCCCAACTGGCCGTGCAGGGCAACCAGGCCAACTACGCGGCGCTGGTCGCGGACGTGTCGGGGGTTGTCACCGCCATCGAGGCCGAGCCGGGCCAGGTCGTGACGGCTGGCGCGCCGGTGGTGCGGATTGCAGCGGATGGTGTGCGTGATGTGGTGTTCTCTGTGCCCGAAGACAAGGTGGCGGCCATCAAGGTCGGCTCGCCGGTCAGTATCCGCGTGTGGTCCCAGACCGCCGAGCTGACTGGAAAAGTGCGCGAAGTGGCGGCCAGCAATGACCCCGTCACGCGGACCTACACCGTCAAGGTTTCCGTTGACGCGAAAGAACCGCCGCCGCTAGGTGCCACGGTGTATGTGGTGCCGCAGGCCGGCAGCGTGGTGGGTGCGCCGGTCATCAAGCTGCCGACAACAGCGCTGCGTCAGGAAGGCAAGGCCACGGCGGTATGGGTGGTTGACAAGGCCACCATGACCGTCAAACCGCAACTCATTCAGGTTGCCACGGCCGACGGCAACGACGTGGTGGTGGCTTCCGGGTTGCAGCCCGGGATGCTGGTGGTCAGCGCCGGCGTGCATGTGCTCTCGCCGGGCCAGAAAGTCAGTATTTACCAGCCAAGTGTGGCTGTAGCCGGCGCCAGTCCTGCGCAAACAGCTATCAATTCAGTAGCAACGCCCGCGACATCCGCGGCGCCTGTGACAGCACCGGTTGCCGTCTCCGCGGCTTCTGCCGCGAAGTGAGGACGGCATGACGCAACCCCATCCAGACAGCAGCAGCGCTGCCGGCGAACTGGCTWCGCCCTCGACCCGTTTCAACCTTTCCAAATGGGCGCTGGACCACCCGGCGCTCACCCGTTATCTCCTGCTGGTGCTGATGATTCTGGGCTTTGTCGCCTACTTCCAGCTTGGGCAGGACGAAGACCCACCGTTTACCTTCCGCGCCATGGTCGTGCGCACCTACTGGCCGGGCGCGACAGCGCAGCAGGTGGCCGAGCAGGTGACCGACAAGCTGGAGCGCACGCTGCAGGAAGCGCCTTATGCCGACAGGATTCGCAGCTACTCCAAACCCGGTGAATCGCAGATCATTTTCCAGATCAAGGACTCGTCCAAACCCGGCGACGTTGCCAACGTCTGGTATTCGGTGCGCAAGAAAATCGGCGACATGCGCGGCACGTTGCCGGGCGGCATCCAGGGCCCGTTCTTCAACGACGAATTCGGCGATGTGTATGGCGTGATCTACGCGCTGGAAGCCGACGGCTTCAATTACGCTGAACTCAAGACTTTTGCCGACGATGTGCGCCAGCAACTGCTGCGTGTGCCCGACGTGAGCAAGGTGGRGCTGTTTGGTGTCCAGGACGAAAAAGTCTACATAGAGATTTCGCAAAAGCGCCTGGCGCAACTGGGGCTGGACCTGAACCAGGTGCTGGCGCAACTG
>NZ_JBFUAZ010000770.1:0-1670 GCF_056406035.1 Polaromonas sp. P1_E1_2
CCTATCGGCAATGTCTCATCTTGATGAAAAATGTGTTGAGACTTTGCTTTAGCGCTGCCAAAAACCCGCAGCGGCAAGATGCTGCGCCGCGCGATCCAGGCGGTGTGCGAGGGCAGGGGCCCGGGGGATTTAACGACGATGGATGACCCGGCGGCGCTGCAGCAGATTCGGGATCGGGTGGCTGGGTAGGTCGCCCCCACGAAGGACCGTGCGTCACAAAATCATCGGATACGCTTATGCAGGCGCTTCACAATTTCGTATCCCGCAGGGTGAATATCGCTTCGAAGTGAAGGTCTTTGCAGCGCCCGGCCAGTTGCGACAACACGGCTTTACCCAGGGCCGAGCGCGCCCTGGGATGCGTGATAAGTATGCGAATCCCCAGATCGGCTTTGGCGTGAGGAAAAGCTTTGCCGAGCTCTGCGCTATGCACCCATTCCGAATAGGCATTGAGTTTGCGGATGGCGCGTGGTTTGGTCAGGCCGTCTTCCAGTGGCCGGTCAATGACCAGAACCAGCGTAATGGTGCCTGATTTGTCATCTACCTGAATGCCGTCCAGCTGGTGTATGTCGTTGACTCCCAAGCCAGCCGCAGGCGCGAATTTTGTGCAAAGAAGCAGCAGGCTGATGAAAGAAATACGCCAAAACAGAGATCGCATAAGGGGTTGGTAATTCGCAGTTTTAACTTTGGCAGAGACGTGAAGGGCGTTGCTAGTCCGGTAAGGCAAGCGCCATGCCTTCCATCATGCCTTTCGCTTCTGGCTCCAGGGATTCTGTCCACACGCGATTCCCGTTGGTAGCGGTGGGGCGGTTAAGGGTCTCCTGAACAAGAGCGCCGAGCAAACCAAAAAACTGGCCAAAGTCACCCGCCGGCCGTGAAAAAGTCGCGAGCAGGTAGAAAAACCRCCGTTCATCCGCCTGCACGCTGATCTCGGTAATGCGCTCCTGGCCTGCGGGGGTGGCGGCGGTGAGCCGCCGGGCACCGGGCGCGACGCCGATGGCTGTATAGCTATTCGGTGGCATGGTGGCCACTTTGACGCCATCCACCAGCACGGTCACTGTCTCCATGTCTCCGGAAATTCTCACCAGATACAGCAGCGCTTGCCCCGGCATGGGGTCTTGCAACTGTATTTCTTTTGGCTGCGGTGTGGCCGTAGCTGCGGGGGGATTGGCCCAGGCGCAGACACTCGCAAGCAAAAGTATCCCTGACAGTGCACGTCGGATCATCTTGGCCTTCAAGTTCGGGTGAATCGAGCCGTAGCGGCTGCGTAGCGCTGCTGATTCTAGAGGGTCGGGCGAACAAAAATGCCTCGGAGGGCTGAGTGTTGACGCTTGCACCCCCTGTCTCTGCTGAATGAGCCCTATGGTGAAGTTCGATGCTGACACTAGGACGACAAGGTTCTGTCACGAAGCATGAACTGGAGCGCGGATGCGCCTACAAAAGCCAGAAAAAAAGCGCCAATCCAGATCGAGAGTGGCAAGTCACTGAAAAAGGCTATGTTGCCGGATTTGTCACTGAAGTTTTGACAGAAGAATGAAATCGTCGAGTTGTACATGCAGTGAAGGGCAATGCATGGCCATAAGGACCTGCTTCGTTCGTAAAGCCAGGCAAGAACAGATCCGACAATCAATCCCACCATGAACTGGTAAATATTCAGATGAGCGGCACCAAAT
>NZ_JBFUAZ010000771.1:0-1667 GCF_056406035.1 Polaromonas sp. P1_E1_2
GGCCCATGCCGACCCCGTTTATTTCCCGCCGCCATTTCCTGCTGCAGACAGTCACCGCCGGCTCAGGGGCGGCCGTGCTTCCCGCAATGTCGCAGGGGCTGACCGGCCCGGCTTATGAAGTGGCTCCCTGGGCTGGTCCATTGGCAGCGTTCTCGCTGGTGGACACAACCGGAAAGACCTGGCGCCCGGCTGATTTGCGCGGCCGTGCCGTGCTGTTGAATTTCTGGGCCAGCTGGTGCGAGCCCTGCCGCGCTGAAATGCCGACGCTGCAGCAGATTGCCGACCTCTACGGCGATGACAAACTGCTGGTGCTGGCCATCAATTTCAAGGAGCCGGCGGCGCGTGCGCTGCAGTTYGCCAAGACCACCGGGGTAACACTGCCGGTGCTGCTGGACCTGGATGGCAAAGTTGCCCGGGGCTGGGGTGTGAAGGTTTTTCCGACAACCTTGATGATTGACCGCAGCGGCCGGCCGCGCCAGCGCGTGACAGGCGAGGTCGACTGGACCAGCCCGGCCGCCGAAAAGCTGATTGCCGGCTTGCTCAAGCCCTGAATCTGTCTCGGCACGGCACCGGCGATAATCCAGGGCCAGCCCTTGCGCTGCCTTTGCGGGCTGTGTGGGCTGTCAGACATCCCGGAGCATCTTTACCTGCCCCGGTGCACGTCGCACTCACACCCACCCGGAGATACCTTTCATGTCGACCGTACGCCGCACTTTCCTCAAGAACACCGCAGCCGCCGCCGTGGCTGCTGCATTGCCAACCATCAACTTTGCCCAGACGCCCGCCGCCGCGCCCAGCCGCAGCAACTTTGCACCCCAAAGCGGCGCCTGGCGAACTTTCGACGTGACCACGCGTGTGGACATCGCCAAACCCCAAGGCGTGACCAAGGTGTGGCTGCCGATCCCCTCGGTCAACAGCGACTACCAGCACTCGCTGGAAAACGGCTTTTCGAGCAACGGCACCGCCAAGCTCATGCAGGACGGTCAGG
Source organism: Polaromonas sp. P1_E1_2 (assembly GCF_056406035.1). Lineage (NCBI taxonomy): Bacteria > Pseudomonadati > Pseudomonadota > Betaproteobacteria > Burkholderiales > Comamonadaceae > Polaromonas > Polaromonas sp. P1_E1_2. Next base: position 989 of record NZ_JBFUAZ010000771.1, read on the forward strand.
ACGGCGCGAAGATGCTGTATGTGGAGTTTGCGGCCACTGAAACAAAGCCCTATGTGGAGCTGACCAGCCGCGTGCAGACGCAAGGCCGTGCCATGGACTGGTCACAGAAAACCGCCCCAGCCGAAAGCGCCGACACGCTGCGTTACTTCACGCGTCCCACAGTCCTCATCCCGACCGACGGCATTGTGCGCAAGACAGCGCTGGCCGCCACCCAGGGTGCCAAAACCGATGTCGAAAAGGCGCAAAAACTCTACGACTGGATCGTGGCCAACACCTACCGCGAACCCAAGGTACGCGGTTGCGGCGAAGGCGACATCAAGACCATGCTGGAAACCGGCAACCTGGGCGGCAAGTGTGCCGACCTGAATGCGCTGTTCGTGGGCCTGTGCCGCTCGGTGGGCCTGCCGGCACGTGACGTGTACGGCATTCGCCTGGTGCCTTCAGCCTTTGGCTATAAGGAGCTCTCGGGCAATCCGACCAGCCTGAAGGGCGCGCAGCATTGCCGCTCGGAGGTCTACCTCAAGGGCTACGGCTGGGTGGCGATGGACCCTGCCGACGTGGCCAAGGTCATGCGCCTGGAAACGGCCGAATGGATCAAGACCACCGCCAACCCGGTGGTGGCTCCTGTGAACAAGGCGCTGTTTGGCGGCTGGGAAGGCAACTGGATGGCCTACAACAC
>NZ_JBFUAZ010000772.1:0-1664 GCF_056406035.1 Polaromonas sp. P1_E1_2
TGGTAACGGCATRGACACAGTTCTCACAACCACTGATAAATCGGCGGGCAACACGGCAAATCCTGATATTTATGTCATTGCAGCCCATCCCGCCTGGCGCGAATCACGGGTCAACCGCCCGCTGATGGAGGCCGCGAAGGCCCTGCCCCGTGTCCAGGTGCAAGACCTGTACTCGAGCTATCCCGACTACGCCATCGACGTGCCCAAAGAGCAGGCCGCCCTGGAAAGCGCGCAACTGGTGGTGCTGCTCCACCCCATGCATTGGTACTCGATGCCCGCGCTGCAAAAGCTCTGGCTGGACGACGTGCTCACCTACGGCTGGGCCTACGGCGAAGGTGAGGAGGAAGGCGCAAAAGGCCGGGCACTGCAGGGTAAAGACCTGTGGCTGGTTGCCACCACAGGCGGCCCCGAAACGTCCTATCACCCACAAGGCTACAACCGCTACTTTTTTGATGCCTTCCTGCCGCCGTACGAGCAAAGCGCCGTGCTGTGCGGCATGCGGTTTTTGCCGCCTCTGGTGTTGCACGGCGCCCACAGCGTTGACAGGCAAACCGTTACCGATCACATCGCAACCTTCCGCCAGCGCCTGCAAAGCTACCCCGACTGGCCTGAACTGGAAGACCTGGAGCAATGTGCCGCCTGCGTGGTTCCGATGAAGGATCGGCCTGCGCCAGAAGCTGCGGCCGACTTGCCGAACGGACACGCTGCGCGGCTGGCCGTCGGGCCGCCCCAAGGCCAGGCAGCCCCTATTGAAAGTGAAAGGGGCAGCGTAACGCCGAAGGCACACGAAGTGAAAAGCGTGGGGGCTCGATAACTATGGAGCATGCACCCGCCTGGCTGACCAACAGCTTTATTTACCTGGCCGCCGCCGTCATTGCCGTGCCGCTGGCCAAAAAACTCGGCCTCGGTTCCATCATCGGCTACCTGGCCGCCGGCATCGCCATAGGCCCCTGGGGCCTGGGCCTGGTTACCAATGTGCAGGACATCCTCCACTTCGCCGAGTTTGGCGTGGTGTTGATGCTGTTCCTGGTGGGGCTGGAGCTGGAGCCCAAACGCCTGTGGAATCTGCGCCGGCCCATCTTCGGCTGGGGCAGTGCCCAGGTGCTGGGGTGCGCCGCCCTGCTCACAGGCGTCGCGATGGCATTTGGCGTGAGCTGGCAAATAGCGCTGGTGGCCGGCCTCGGGCTGGCGCTGTCGTCCACCGCCATCGCGCTGCAGGCCATCGGCGAGCGCCACCTGATGCCGACATCGAGCGGCCAGGCCGGGTTTTCCATCCTGCTGTTCCAGGACGTGGCGGCCATCCCGATTCTCGCGCTGTTGCCCCTGCTGGGCGCAATCGGTGGAGAAAATGAGGCTGTAGCGCATACCAGTCGTGCGCTGGAAGCTATCAAAATCGTAGCGGCCATCGTCGGCATCATCCTGGGCGGCCGCCTGCTGCTGCGGCCCCTGCTGCGCTGGATCGCCAACAGCGGTACACCTGAAATTTTTACCGCAGCCTCGCTGCTGCTGGTGGTGGGCATTGCGGCGCTGATGCAGTTCGTCGGCCTGTCGATGGCCCTGGGCGCTTTTCTGGCGGGTGTGCTGCTGGCGGAAAGTGAATACCGCCGCGAACTCGAAACCGATATCGAGCCTTTCAAGGGCCTGCTGCTGGGCCTCTTCTTCAT
>NZ_JBFUAZ010000773.1:0-1662 GCF_056406035.1 Polaromonas sp. P1_E1_2
ACTTGGACTTCCTCTGCCAAAGCCTTAGCAACGCTCTCGAAACGTCGCTTGGCGATCCAGCACCACGGGCATACAAAATCCGACCAGATTTCAACTTTGACTAGCTTCACTTTTTTTCTCTCAAAAGAAATGCAACCCCATAAAACAAACCGATTACTTGGTAGTTTTTATATTCAAAAAAATGGGTGCACAGCAGGTAAATGATTGCCATTATGGCGCAACATTTCGATATTCCATGCCTTTATCGTACCAACTAGATGGTTTGTTTTTGTAGGTGGAATCCCTGAAACAAAAGAGTCGACATTGCGATATGTTCGGTCCCGTTGAGCAAAAAATGTCTCAACCTTTACGGTAATTTTCTAAAAATTGGAGTGTCGTTATGCAAATGAAATTAAAACTGACGGTAGTGGCCGCTCTCGCAACTTTGGTCGGCATGGCCTCGGCCCAGGATGTCGTGGTCAAGATTGGTCATGTGGCGCCTCTGTCTGGCTCACAGGCTCACTACGGCAAAGACGTTGAAAACGGTGCGCGCATGGCTGTTGAAGACCTGAACACGCAAAATATTGTTATTGGCGGCAAAAAAATCAAGTTTGAAATCGTTGCTGAAGACGACGCGGCCGATCCAAAACAGGGCACGGCTGCCGCACAAAAACTTTGCGACTCCAAAGTCGCCGGTGTGGTCGGTCACCTGAATTCGGGTACGACGATTCCCGCTTCCAAGGTTTACAACGATTGTGGTATTCCCCACATCACGGGCGCTGCAACCAACCCCAATCTGACCAAGCCCGGCTACAAAACCACCTACCGCATCATCGCCAACGACAACGCCCTCGGCGCTGGCCTGGCTTTCTATGCTGCCGATGCACTGAAGCTGAAAAAAGTCGCCATCATTGACGACCGCACCGCCTACGGCCAGGGCGTTGCTGAAGTCTTCAAGAAGACCGCTCTGGCAAAAGGCATGACCGTGGTGGACGAGCAGTTCACGACCGACAAGGCCACTGACTTCATGGCCATCCTGACCGCTGTCAAGGCCAAAAACCCAGACGCGATCTTCTTCGGCGGCATGGACCCACAGGGCGGCCCGATGCTGCGCCAGATGGAGCAGCTCGGCATGAGCAATGTGAAGTATTTCGGCGGCGACGGCATCTGCACGGCTGAGCTGGCCAAGCTGGCTGCCGGCGCCAAGACCATCGGCAATGTGGTGTGCGCTGAAGGTGGTGCATCGCTGGCAAAAATGCCAGGCGGCGAAGCCTGGAAAAAGCGTTACGACGCCAAGTACCCTGGCCAGTTCCAGTTGTACAGCCCGTACGCCTATGACGCCACCTTCGTTCTGGTCGACGCCATGAAGCGTGCCAATTCGACCGATCCAAAAGTCTACACCCCTGAGTTGATCAAAACCAGCTACAAAGGTGTCACAACCACCATCGGTTTCGAACCCAATGGTGAGTTGAAAAACCCGGCCATCACCTTGTATGTCTACAAAGATGGTAAGAAATCCGCTCTGAACTAAAACTCACTCGGAAACAAAAACCACCGTCAAAGGTGGCGTGCTGAATCGCCCCGGATTCTGAGGAGGCTCTTTTCTCTGAGAGGATTGAGCCATGAGCAAGACAACCAAGAAATTTTCACAGAAGTACGAGAGCGCGCTGTACGCATGGTGCG
>NZ_JBFUAZ010000774.1:0-1660 GCF_056406035.1 Polaromonas sp. P1_E1_2
GAGCAGCAGGGTGGCGTGCCTGATTCCGTGCTCGTCAGCGTGGGCGGCGGCGGCCTGATTGGCGGCGTGGCCAGCTGGTTTGAGCAGCGCAGCCGTGTGGTGGCGCTGGAGCCTGAGCTGGCGCCCACCTTGTACAAAGCCCGCGAGGCTGGTGAGCCGGTGGACGTGRCCGTCAGCGGTATAGCCGCCGACTCACTGGGTGCCAAACGCATCGGCAGCCTGGCCTGGGACGCCACCCAGGCACATGTGCGCGATGCATTGCTGTTGACTGACGAATCGATACGCGCCGCGCAGCTATGGCTCTGGAAAGAATTGAAACTGGCGGTGGAGCCCGCGGCGGCCCTGCCGCTGGCCGCGCTGCAAAGCGGCCGCTACCGTCCGCGCGCCGACGAAAAAGTCTGCCTCATCATCTGCGGTGCCAACCTGGACCCGGCCAGCCTGAACTGAGCTGAACGGGCCCTGTCCACCGCAGCCCTACAAAATACAATGGCCCCATGCTAGATATCAACCTGCTTCGCAAAGACCTGCCTTCGGCTATTGCCCGGCTGGAAACCCGTAAAACCCCGCAAGCCTTCCTCAATGTGGAAGCCTTCCAGGCGCTGGAGGCCGAACGCAAGGCCCTGCAGATCCGCACCGAAGAGCTGCAGAACCAGCGCAACACGCTGTCCAAGCAGATCGGTCAGCTCAAGTCCAAGGGCGAAGACGCCAGCGCCATCATGGCGCAGGTGAGCGCTTCCAAGGCCGAACTCGAATCTTCCGCTGCGCGGCTGGATCAGATCCAGACCGACATGCAAACCCTGCTGCTGGCTGTGCCCAACCTGCCGCATGAAAGCGTGCCTCAAGGCGCGGGCGAAGCCGGCAATGTCGAAGTACGCAAATGGAGCCCGATCGAAGGCCTGGGCGGCGAGCCGGCCGCGTTCTCCTTCGAAGTGAAAGACCACGTCGACGTGGGCCAGCCTTTGGGGCTGGACTTTGAACTCGGCACCAAGCTGACCGGTTCGCGTTTTACCGTGATGAAAGGCCCGCTGGCGCGCCTGCATCGCGCGCTTGCGCAGTTCATGCTTGATGTGCAAACCGCCGAGCACGGTTACACCGAGTGCTACACGCCCTACATCGTCAATGGCGATTCACTGCGCGGCACCGGCCAGTTGCCCAAGTTTGAAGAAGATTTGTTTGCCGCCAAAAAGGGCGGGCAAGAGGGTGCAGCCGAAGCCGAAAGCACTGCGCTGTACCTGATCCCCACGTCGGAGGTGCCGCTGACCAACTTCGTGCGCGATGAAATCGTCGCCGAGGCTGACTTGCCGCTTCAGTACACCGCCCATACGCCGTGCTTTCGCTCAGAAGCCGGCAGCTACGGCCGCGACACCCGAGGCATGATCCGCCAGCACCAGTTCGACAAGGTCGAGATGGTGCAGATCACGCACCCCGACAAAAGCTACGAAGCGCTGGAAGCCATGACGGGCCACGCCGAAGCCATTTTGCAAAAGCTCGGCCTGCCGTACCGCGTCATGCTGCTGTGCACCGGCGACATGGGCTTCGGCGCCGCCAAGACCTACGACCTGGAAGTGTGGCTGCCCGCGCAAAACACCTACCGCGAAATCAGCTCGGTCTCCAACTGCGAAGCCTTCCAGGCCCGCCGCCTGCAGGCCCGCTTCAAGAA
>NZ_JBFUAZ010000775.1:0-1651 GCF_056406035.1 Polaromonas sp. P1_E1_2
GCACCTGGCCGCTCAGCTTGAGCTGGCCGGGGGTGATGCCCTTGATGTTGACCACAGGAATGACGCCGCCGATCACCGTGGGGAATTGCATCAGGCCCTTTTTGACCAGTTCTTCATCTTTCAGGGGGGCGTCGGAAGCGCCGAAATCAACGGTTTTGGCTTCAATCTGGCGCAAACCGGCGCCGGAACCGACCGACTGGTAGTTGATCTTGACGCTGGTGGCCTTGTTGTAGTCAGCCGCCCACTTGGAATACAGGGGGGCCGGGAAGCTCGCACCGGCGCCGGTCACGTCCTGGGCGGCGGCGAGCGTGGCAAGCGACGTCAGGGCAAGGCCTACTACGGTAGTCAGGGAAGCTTTAAAAGTCAGGTTCATCAGAACACCTCTTGGGTTGGGATTGGTCGAAACTGGTTGGGATTGATCGGGAAGATGCGTCGACTGTAGAAATCTTGTGTGACAAGGATGTGACAAATATGACAGCCTCCCGGCGGGCTGCCGCCCCTCTATAGCGTCACAAAACCTTCAAATTACCGTCACGAATCTGTCATCGGGCTCTCCTACCCTTGGCCTCGTCTTAATCAGGATTAATCAGGAGAATCTTTCATGTTGAACCGCCGCTTTCTGGTCCTCGCTACCGCTGTTGCCGCCCTCGCCGGCTGCGCCACCACCTCCACCCCGGTGTCCGTGGCAGACACGATTGCCACCCAATCGCAGCTCAGCACCCTCAATGGCCTGGTAGCCAAAGCCGGGCTGACCGACACACTCAAGGGCACCGGCCCTTACACCGTATTCGCACCCACCAACGCGGCTTTCGCCAAAGTGCCGGCCAAAACCATGGACGAGCTCGCCAAAGATCCGGCCAAACTCAAGGCGGTTCTGGCCTACCACCTCGTTCCCGGCAAGGTGATGGCAGCTGACGTCAAAAACGGCAACGCCAAAACCGTCAACGGCGCCAATGTGGCGCTCTCCAAGGCCGGCGAATTCGTCACCATCGAGGACGCCATGGTCCAGACCGCCGACATTTCCGCCACCAATGGCGTTGTTCACATTGTGGACAGCGTGCTGATTCCGCCCGCCAAATAAGCCCACGGGTGCTGGAACGGGTCAAGCCGGAAGGTTTGACCCGTTTTCTATTGAATTTGTGCAATTTCGTGCTCCAGACCTTATGGAGCCTGCGCAAGCAGCTATTGTTTTAGTAGCAATCCGTGCACGGCAAGTCGCCTCGCACCGGGGAACATCCATGCCAGCTCAAATGCCTTTAGTTAGTCGCCGCCGGCTGCTTCGCCGCGCCGGCCTGGTTGCCGCAGCAATTGCGAGCCCAGCCTGGGCCCAGCCCGGCAAGGGCGCTTCATCGCGCAGCATCGTCGTGGCCCAGCCGGTTGATTTTTCCCAGGCCCAGCAGGATGTCTCCAAGGACTTCCTGATCGGCTCACGCGCCGCCTGGCAGGACATCAACCTGCGCGGCGGCGTCCGCGGCAGGCAGGTCCAGCATCTGGCACTTGAAACGGACGGCACCCCCGCAAGCCTGCGCGCGGCACTGGACTCGGTCAAGGACAACCCCGCCTGCATGGTGCTTTCCGGCAGTGTCGGCGACCAGGTTGCCAGCCAGATCGTGGCGCTGTCCCGCCAGGGCGGGCTGGGCATCCCCCACGC
>NZ_JBFUAZ010000776.1:0-1649 GCF_056406035.1 Polaromonas sp. P1_E1_2
TTCCCGGCACCCCCAACCCTGAAATGAACGCGAAGGGCCTGGTCATCACCGACAACGCCACCATCGGCATCCAGTCGGGCAACGTGGCCAAACACATTCACCCGAAAACCGACGAGATCCAGTACATCATCGAAGGCAGCGGCGCCATGTGGCTGGGCGGCGAGCGCAAGGAGTTCAAGCCGGGCACGCTGATCATCATTCCCAAAGGCACGGCACACGGCGGTACGCTGGTGACCAGCGGGCCCGTCAAGGCGCTGGCCATCAAGATCCCGCCTCAGCCCAGGGACGACGTGACTTTTGTGAACTGAGCGAGCGCGCCTCGGTCAGCGAGGCGATTCAGCGCGGCGTACGCGGCGCCGCTGGGCGCCGCCTTGCAGGCGGGCGCTTCCGGGCCGCAGGCGCGGGTGTCGTCGCGACCTCCGGCGTGGACTCCGGCACCAGCAGCACAACTTCCTTCAGCCCCATGCCCAGCATGCCGAGCTCTTCCGCCGCGGCACGGCTCAGGTCGATGATGCGGTCGCCGCTGTAGGGTCCGCGGTCGGTAATACGGACGTCCACGTCGCGGCCGTTGACCAGGCTGTGGACACGCACCATGGTGCCAAAAGGCAGCGTGCGGTGCGCGGCGGTGAACTCCTGCATGTCAAAGCGCTCACCGCTGGCGGTGCGCCGGCCGTTAAAGCGCGGGCCGTACCAGGAAGCCTGGCCGCGCTGGAATTCGCGGGGCACTTCGCCGGCCAGCAGCGACGGCCTGGGTGCAGCGGCAGAAGGCGGCACCTCGTCGGTCATCTCACCGATCACGGGTGATGCATCGGTGGCGGGACGTGAAGGACGCGGCGCCGGTGCAGCAGCACCAGCGCCCGGCGCGGTGGAGGGTTTGTTTGGTGGCGCCGTGGTGCAGGCTGCCAGCAAAGCCAGCAGCACCGCAGCGCTGAGGGTGGCGGCAGACCGGCAGGCACCCTGCAGCATGGATGGCGGCCTCAGGCTCGCTGCAGTCGCCCGATGATTTCGGTCGTCGCCGCGGCCTGGTTCATCGTGTAGAAATGGATGCCGGGCACGCCGGCTGCGTAGAGCTGCTCGCACAAACCGCTGATCACATCAAGGCCGAAGCTCTTGATGGACGCGGTGTCGTCACCAAAGCCCTGCAGGCGCAGGCGGATCCAGCGCGGAATCTCGGCGCCGCAGGCATCGGAAAAGCGCATGAGCTGGGTGGAACTGGTGATGGGCATGATGCCGGGGACGATGGGCACGTCCACACCCAGTGCCTGCGCGTCGTCGACAAAACGGTAGTAGGCGTCGGCGTTGAAGAAATATTGGGTGATCGCCGAGTTGGCGCCGGCCTTGACCTTTTGCACAAAGGCCTGCAGGTCGGCATCGGCCGATCTGGCCTGGGGATGGATTTCCGGGTAGGCGGCCACTTCGATATGGAAAGCGTCACCGGTTTCGGCGCGGATGAAGGCCACCAGGTCGCTGGCGTAATGGAACTCGCCGCCCGCGCCGTAGCCGCTGGGCAGGTCGCCGCGCAGGGCGACCAGGCGTTTCACGCCCATGATCTGCAAGGTGGTGAGTTGCTGGCGCACGGTGGCCTTGGTGGCGCCCACGCATGAGAAATGGCAGGCCGCCGCCACGCCTTCGGCCAGGATTTCGTTCAC
>NZ_JBFUAZ010000777.1:0-1648 GCF_056406035.1 Polaromonas sp. P1_E1_2
CAGAGAGCGTTTTCAGAGCAGCACCATCGTCCACAAAAGCTGTCGAGCCGTTCGTCCCATTCATGTGAAGCAAAAGCGAATTAAATGCTGCACTCGGATCGGTTGGACCACCTCCAGCTGCTGCCGGGTTCGCGAGTTGAACAATCCTCTTGCACACCACGGGCAAGGGCTTTCCATTCGGCAACGTTGGCGCACTGGTGCAATTGGCCGCTGCATCGGCGTTCAAAGGGTCTGGCCGGCCCTGGTAAACCAGCGTTGTCAATGTCCCAGGCGTGGCACTCGCAACAGGAAGCCGCCAATCCGGGTGCCAAGTGGTCGTGAATTTCCTAGCCCCTGCCGGCAAAGTGGCGCCGCCAGGTAGCACGGCATTGCAGGCCGCGGTGTTGGACAGGCCTTCCACTCGCGTGATCTCCCGATTCGAACCGTCATACGCATAGCAACTGCGCACGCCGTTGAAATCATCTTGTGAGAGCAAATTCCCAGCTGCATCAAAGGCGGAGGCGTTATTGGCTGCGGCACAGCCTGAGCCTGCCGGCTGGCTCAGGCCCGTAGCCTTGTTCAGTCCACCCACCGTGGTAGACGCGATGTCCGAGCTTTGCCCATTGGGCAGGGCTAGAACCACGTTGCTGGGCGACACCATGCTGTGGGCGCGGGTGGTAATGGTCGTTGCGGCATCGTAGGTTTGCGTGACAGCCACGGAAGGTGGAGTGCCGTAAGCCACGCTGTAGCGGTTAACGCCCCCGGCAAGTTCGGTGGAGATGGCACGGCCGGCGGCATCGTAACCATAGGTGGAATAGCGGTTCCCCAGTTCGTCCACCGACCCCGTGAGCGCCCACGGCAGGCTGGAGTTTTCGTAAACAAAGGTTTGAGCCGAGTTGTCGGGCCAGCGGAGTTCGACCAGGTTGCGGTTGGCGTCGTAAAGGGCGCTGATGGTTTGGCCCATGGCATTGCTGATGAAGCTCAGCAGCCCGTCAGTGGCGGCATTGCCGCCGGAGGGCAGTGTATAGCTGAAGTTGATGCTACGGCCCGTGTTGTCGGTTGCCGACACCAAGTACCCAGCGGCCGGGGCAGCGGTACTCGCCGCCGAGCTATACGCGTACGTTATCCTGTTCCCGCGGCCATCGGCTTCAGAGGTGATCCGCCCCGCGGCGTTGTAAGTTTCCAGGGTCTGTGAGGAAGCCTCCAGATAGCGATAGCCACCGGAGACAACGACCAGCGAATCTTTGTTCAAACCCATCGGAGCATAGGAGGCGTTCGTCGGGTTGTACCTGAAGCTGACGACGGTGCCGTTTCCACGCATGACCTGCGCGTCGAACCCCCCTGCACCGATAACGATGTTCTTGTGCAGCGAACTCTCCCATAGCGCACCGAGCGCGGGGATATTGCCGAGCACTTTGGGTGCAACGCCCATAGACGCAGCGGTGAAAACCTTGCGGTTGTCGTAAGTCACACGCCACTCCTGGCCACCAACCGAAAACCCCGTTGCTACCGTGTGCGTCTCGGCGCCGACCAAGGGCGTGATAGGTTTGCCCTTCTGAACAAAACCAGCATCCTTACAAGATTGTGGCTGCGAGCTCAAAAGGAGGTTGGCAATGTTGGTAGTGCTGCTGTTGTAGCAACCGTTCTTGAGAGGGTTCTCCAGATAGCC
>NZ_JBFUAZ010000778.1:0-1644 GCF_056406035.1 Polaromonas sp. P1_E1_2
GTTCGGGCTTGCCCAGTCGCGCGAGCTTGATGTGGAGGAGCGCGGCGCCTGCTCGGCCTACCTTGCCGAAGTGCTGAAGCAGCATCCGCAATACACCAGCATCCTCACGATCAAGCCGAATGGCGACTTGCACTGCGACTCGCTGCGCACCGGCCGCAAGCTCAACCTGGCCGACCGCGCCTATTTCCAGCAGGCCATGGTGTCCACGGCACCGGCGCTGGAGCCGGTCATTGGCCGTCTCACCGGTATCGGCGTGGCGCAGGTGGCCCAGGCCTCGCGCGACCCACAAGGCAAGGTGCGGTTCGTGCTGCTTGCGTCCATCAACCTGGACCAATTCTCGCGTGATGTCTTGGCGGCACAGCCCTATTCCGACACGGCCATCACCCTGTTTGACCGCGCCGGTGTCGTGCTGGCTTCCCGCAGCACGCGCGTCGGGGTGCCACGCACCAACCGGCCCATGCCAGGAATATCTTTGGCCGATACCACCCTCGGCCGGTTCGCCGTCAAGGGTCATAACGGCGATATAGCCGAGTTCGCTGGCCCGGCGGGGGTGCGGCGGGTCTGGGCCCTGGGTACGCTGCCGCCGCCATGGGACGCAGGGATACTGATCGCGCTGGGCGTGCCGACCCAGGACCTGGCAGCCGACGCGGAGCACCGCGCGCGGACTGTGCTTGCGGGCGTTGTGGGTGCAGCGCTGCTGGCGCTACTGCTGGCCTGGTCGCTTGTAGAGCTGGGGGTCCGCCGCCCGCTGGGCCGGATCGTGAAGGGCACGGCCCGGTTCAGGAACGGTGACTTGGGCGCGCGCATCGGACCGCCCTACCCGCGCGGCGGAATCGGCGATTTGATGCGCGCCCTGGACAACACTTCCAACGAAGTTCAGACGCACCAGCAGGATATCCAGCATCTCAATGACGGGCTGGAAGAGCGTGTCAGGGTCCGCACGGCGGAGCTGGAAACCGTCAACCAGGAGCTGCAGGCGTTCTCGTACTCGCTGGCGCACGACCTGCGCCAGCCGCTGATCACCATCAGCGGGTTCTGCGGTCAGTTGCGCAGCACGTTGCAGCCCGGCGCAAGCGAGTTGCAGGACCACTACCTGAGCCGCATCCAGGCCGGTGTGCAGAAGATCAACGAATTGTCAGACGCCATGGCGTCCCTGGCTCGTCTCTCACTCCCCCACCTGGCGAGTGGCGCGGTGGACGTCAGCGCGATCGCCAGCGCCGCGCTTGCGGCCTGCCAGCAGCGTGATCCCGACCGCCTCTCCGACATCCATGTTCAGGCCGGCCTTCAGGCCACCGCGGACCCGGCTATGCTGACGCTCGCCATCGATCATCTGGTCGACAACGCCTGGAAGTTCACGCGTGGACAGGACCGCGCGAAGATTTCCGTCGGTTGTGCGCGCTATCCTGACGGCACACTGATCTACCATGTCAAGGACAATGGCATCGGGTTCGATATGGCGCATGCCGGCAAGCTGTTCAGCGCCTTCCAGCACCAGCATCTCGGGTCGGATTTCCCGGGCACCGGGATCGGTCTGGCGAGCGTGCACAAGATTGTCACGCGGCACGGCGGTAAGGTCTGGGCAGACTCCACGCCGGGAGAAGGCACCACGTTTTACTTCACGCTGGGTACTGCACCACGTAGCCC
>NZ_JBFUAZ010000779.1:0-1641 GCF_056406035.1 Polaromonas sp. P1_E1_2
CCTGTGTGCCAAGGTCGGCTGCTGTGGGGTATTGCGCTGACTCACATAGGCGTCATCGAACCGAAAGAGCGACATCGGCAGCACTTCAGAGGCATACAGGCGTTTGCGCAAGGATTCGGTGGTCTTAGCTTCTTTCGGGTCAGGGTCCGGAAAGTTGACGAAGATGGCGTACTGCGTTACGGGAGCCGCTACAACACATAGGGCTGCCTGCCGCCCCTTCCCGCAGGCCACCAGGAGCTTTCGCTCCATGTTGCGCCGCGCCGCAGGGTCGAGCATCCCCTGCCAGGCGAGGAGCGCTGCAATTGTCTTAGGTGGCCAGTCTTCGGTAAGCGGGCGTGGATTCGCAGAACTTTGGACCTTCACCGCCACTGCACCAGTGTCGGGAGCCTCTTCCAGGCCCATGGCCTGCAGCTTCAATCGTGTACCTGCGGGCTGGTTGCCGACAAAGAGCATGCTGGTTCTGTCGGCAGCATAGCCAGCGAACATCACAGTGAGTTCCGATGGACCGTCCCTTTCGACATCGACAAAGCAGGGGGTGCCGTGCCAGAAGGCAAAAAACTCGTCCTCGAGGTCCTTCTTCATCTCTCCGCGCAGGGAAAGGTCCAGCACCTCGGCAGCGCGCTGCAGGTGAGCGACCGTTTGGCCGGCAATGTCGAAGACGTCGGGTACCACGCTGCCCTTGCCCGCGTAGCAGATCTGGCCACCGGCCCCGATGTGCGCCAAGACCTTTGGTGAGGTTGGGGGTAGGGAAACGCTCACCAGAGGGAGCTTTATGCCCTTGGGGTCGACAGATACCACCGCGGCGTGATTGCCCTTGGCGGCATGGAGCGCTCCGTGGAACTCCCAAAAGCCGTTTGCCCGTCGGCGCCGGTACTCGAAGCCGAGCGCCTGGAGCGCGGCGCGCAGCAGCGTGAACGGCGTGTGGTCGGAAGTCATCCAGCCTGCGAGCGGCCGACCAACGGGCTGGCAACCGCCGCTGCAGGCACAGCCTGCACCGTCGCAGTCGCAGTCGTCGGCTTCACGCGTTCGGGTGCGTCCGGGAACCGAGATCCGAACTGGTTGATAAGCCACTGGCAGGCCTGATCCGCGTTGCTGGCGTTGATGGCACCGCGCAAGTTGTCTTCCAACTGCTTGAGCTTGCGGATGGCATCCTCGACCCCGTCTTTGCCCAGCCGGTCGGTGAGCGACTCGGTCTCGTCGGTGGGGTTACAGACGCCTTTGCTGAGCCGCTCTTGCATGGCCTCGACCAAGTCAAGCAGAGCGAGGTCGTCACGCCGGTCCCGAGAGTCGAACACCGGCGCCGCGGCCGCCATCAGCAGGATGGACGAAGGCCCCCCGGTAGGCCACTGCCAGTCACGGAACGCTTTCAGGTACCGCACGCTACGGCGGAACTGCTCACCGAGACGGTCGACCTCCTCGATGAACCACTTCTTGACCGGCCGAGGGTCGGACGGCTTCCAGCCTTCTTCACGATGCGCGAGCAACACTTTGTCGCGCGGCAGGGCGGTCCACGCGTCGCGCTCCGCTTTGATAACCGCCTCGTCCTGGGCGCCAAAGTCGTACCTATTCATCGCGGCCTTGCGCAGTTCTTCAAACTGCTCGTCTGGAATGGCGTAGAGTGGTACGTCGATGTGCGCGCCC
>NZ_JBFUAZ010000780.1:0-1637 GCF_056406035.1 Polaromonas sp. P1_E1_2
CCTGTACGCAGCCCGAGCGCCTCTGTATAGAACTCGACGGCGCGTTCCATGTTGTCAACATCGATGCAMATACGAAGCTCCATGGCGCCTTCCTTTCACGGGTTCAGAAAATGGTACCGCAGCCTGAGACAATTGGTGCATGACAGAAGAAAGCCAGAACAAGCAGCCTGCTACGGCGGCCGACTACCCGCCGGACGTGCTCGAAGTTGAATCACTCGACATCGAAGCCCAGGGAATTGCCCACAGGGCTGACGGCAAGGTGGTTTTTATCGAGGGTGCCCTGCCTTTCGAACGGGTAACTGCCAACGTCTACCGCAAGAAAAGCAGCTTTGAAAAAGCCATGGTGATGGCGATTCACCGTGAATCGTCCCAGCGTGTGCGGCCGGCATGCCCGCATTTCGGCATGCACACCGGCGCATGCGGCGGCTGCAAGATGCAGCATTTGCATGTGGGGGCGCAGGTGGCCGTGAAGCAGCGTGTGCTGGAAGACAATCTCTGGCACATCGGCAAGGTCAAGGCGGACAACCTGCTGCGGCCCATCGAAGGGCCGGCCTGGGGATACCGCTATCGCGCGCGGCTGTCGGTGCGGTATGTCCGCAAAAAGGGTGCCGTGCTGGTGGGGTTTCACGAGCGTAAAAGCGGCTACGTGGCCGATATGACCGAATGCCATGTGGTGCCCCGGCACGTCAGCGACATGCTCGTGCCGCTGCGCGAGCTGATCGGCAGCATGGATGCGAAGGAAACCCTGCCGCAGATCGAGCTGGCCTGTGGCGACGAGGTCACGGCCATGGTGCTGCGCCATATGGAACCCTTGAGCACCGGTGACTTGAACCGCCTGCGTGCTTTCGCTGTGTTGAACCCCGGCCTGCAATGGTGGCTGCAACCGGGGGGCCTCGAGACGGTCAAGCTGCTGGACGACGCTGTGCAGGAGCTGAGCTACGGCCTGCCGGAGTTCGATGTGGTCATGCCGTTCAAACCGACCGATTTCACGCAGGTCAACCCTCACATCAACCAGGTGCTGGTGTCGCGTGCACTGCGGATGCTGGCGGTGCAGCCGGACGAGCGGGTGATCGACTGGTTTTGCGGCCTGGGCAATTTCACCTTGCCGCTGGCCACACGCGCCCGTGAAGTGCTGGGCATCGAAGGCAGTGAAGTCCTGGTCGCCCGTTCACGCGAGAATTTTGAAAGAAACAGGCCTGCATCCAGCGTCCGACGGGCGCTGGCAGCTACAAAATTTGTAGCGCGCAACCTGTTTGAAATGACGCCGGCGATGCTGGTGAAAGACGGCCGGGCCGACAAATGGCTGGTGKACCCTCCGCGTGAAGGCGCTTTTGAGCTCTTCAAGTCCCTGGCAGCGCTGCACCAACAGATCGTCAGCGGCGTCCCCTGTGACGACGGTGAGCACCAGCAGAGCCTGGCCYTGAACGGCTGGGYGCCGCCGCAGCGCATTGTCTATGTAAGCTGCAACCCGGCCACCCTGGCGCGGGATGCGGGCGTGCTGGTGGACAGCGGCGCATACCGCTGCACGGCGGCCGGTGTGGTCAACATGTTCCCGCATACGGCCCATGTGGAGTCCATTGCGGTGTTTGATTTGGCCCCCACGGTCGCTCACTGCGTGTAGCTCCCTGCCCCCGAGG
>NZ_JBFUAZ010000781.1:0-1637 GCF_056406035.1 Polaromonas sp. P1_E1_2
GCCCTGAAAAAGCGCGTGATGTGCTGGCGTATACCGGTGTCGATGCCGTGATGATTGGCCGCGCTGCGCAGGGGCGTCCGTGGATTTTTCGCGAGATTTCACATTTCCTTTCAAGCGGCACGCATCTTGCGCCACCGCTGGTGGCGGAAGTTGAACGCCTGCTGCTGGACCATTTGCGTGACCACTACGATTTGTACGGTGAATACACCGGCGTGCGGACGGCGCGCAAACACATCGGCTGGTATGTGAAGACCTTGCCCGGTGGTGAGGCGTTTCGCGCGCAGATGAACCTGCTGGAAGACTGCGAAGCGCAACTGAAGGCGGTGAGTGCTTTTTTTGAAGGGCTGGGGGCGCAGATGGACCGGATTCCGGCTGCTGCCGTCGAGGTTGATGACGAGGGCGTGCCTGTGCAGGCACGGGCGAACAAAGATAAAAATCAGGAAAATCAGGAAGAAGCTGCTGCATGAGCAAAAAACATATCGAAGAGTGCGTACGCACCAGCCTGGAAGGCTATTTCAAGGACCTGCGTGGCACCGAGCCCGACGGCATGTACGAAATGATGGTCAAGGTGGTGGAAAAACCGCTGCTGGAAGTTGTCATGCAGCATGCCGAGCAAAACCAGTCGCGCGCCGCCGAATGGCTGGGCCTGAACCGCAACACCCTGCGCAAGAAGCTGGTTGAGCACAAGCTCATCAAATAAAAAAACACGCTCCCATGGTCCGGCCCTTTCGCCGGCCATCCTCTTTAGAGAAGACAAAAATGAACGCACTGATTTCCGTTTCGGACAAAACCGGCATCCTCGAATTCGCGCAGGCGCTGCATGCCCTGGGCATCAAGCTGCTGTCCACGGGCGGCACGGCCAAGCTGCTGGCTGACGCCGGGCTCCCGGTGACCGAAGTCGCCGATCACACCGGGTTTCCGGAAATGCTCGACGGTCGCGTCAAGACCTTGCACCCGAAGATTCACGGCGGCCTTTTGGCCCGCCGCGATGTGCCGGAGCACATGGCGGCGCTGACAACCCACGGCATTGACACCATCGACTTGCTCGTGGTCAATCTTTATCCGTTTGAGTCGACGGTCGCCAAGCCCGGCTGCACGCTGGAAGACGCGATTGAAAACATCGACATCGGCGGCCCCGCGATGGTGCGGTCGGCGGCCAAGAACTGGAAGGATGTCGGCGTGCTGACCGATGCCTCGCAGTATGAAGGTGTGCTGGCCGAATTGAAAACCGGCGGCAAACTGACCGACAAGACCAAGTTCGCCTTGTCGGTAGCGGCATTCAACCGCATCAGCCAGTACGACGGCGCGATCAGCGACTATCTCTCAGGCATCCAGGCCGACGGCAGTCACGGTATGTTCCCCGGCCAGGCCAACGGGCGTTTCGTGAAAGTGCAGGACCTGCGTTACGGCGAAAACTCGCACCAGCAAGCTGCGCTGTACCGCGATCTGTATCCCGCACCCGGCTCGCTGGTAACGGCCAAACAATTGCAGGGCAAAGAGCTCTCATACAACAACATCGCCGACGCCGACGCCGCCTGGGAATGCGTCAAGAGTTTTGACCTCATCAAGGACGGCGCCGCCTGCGTGATCGTCAAGCACGCCAACCCTTGCGGCGTGGCGGTGGGCAAGGACGGCCT
>NZ_JBFUAZ010000782.1:0-1630 GCF_056406035.1 Polaromonas sp. P1_E1_2
TTCTTAAGGATCAAAGCGGCCGTAGCGGCGTTGATCTGAATAACAAGGCAAACGCACGTTTAAACCTGCTCAAACTGGGCACCGCATTGAAAGATCAGATTCCCTCGGGAAGGATCAACGCAAGCGGAATAGATTCCAAGTTAATTCTGGAGCTGGCTCGCAAATCTTCAAACCCGGAGATCGCCTCTCGCATCCTGGATTCGAAGCTTCGCCTGGATAAAAATAACCGTATCGTGCTCGGACTCGGTGCGGTCTTTAGCACCAATCCCGAGGTGAACGCACCTGACAAATCCCAGCCTGGGAAAATCCCTGGGAATTACAAGGGACTCCAGCCGACGGTATGGAGGTCGGGTTTGCTTTACTCCGGCATGCTGGCGCTGACGCGTCCGGACAAAAACTACATGCTTTGCTCAGGGACGGTCATAGCGAAATACTGGTTTCTAACTGCAGCTCATTGCTTGCTAAACGAAGAGACGCGAGGTAAGTTTTCGCCGGCCGAGGTTGCGGTCTTCTTGCCATTTCAACAAGGTTCCGAAACGGTCAACGCGATGCGAGGACATCTGAATCTAAACATGAAAAAAGTTTTGGTCGAAGCAACCGAATGGCTCGGAGACGGTATTCCGGAAGCTTTCCCGAATACTGTTGACGCTCTTAACCAGATGATTCGAGAGGGAAAAGATATTGCACTTCTGAGGTTGAAGAAGTCGGATATGGACGCACTCCCCTCAAGTATTGAGAGCGTCAGAATACTCAGTGGTCTTCCCAAGTCTTCACAGGTCAGTGTAGTTGGCTATGGCGTTACCAACATTTATGACAACAGCGATCTCACATTAATGGTGGCAATTCGAAATAACCTACCTGAAGGCCTGGATGCCAACGCTGACCTGATCACTTTTGGCGCACCTGCAGGATCGACCGCAGGTGGTATTTGTGGGGGAGATTCCGGCGGAGGACTTTTCGCTGGGCGGGTGAATGGCATAAGTAGCARTCCGCGACTGATTGGTGTAGTGAGTGCCCTGCTCCAATCTGCGGACACGAGCAGCGCGGACGCGTGCATCGCTTCCGCTCAAGGCCATGCATCCTTGCTAAGCTCACGAAATCATGGTTTTATCTGCGGCAGGCTTCCTGAAGCCTGCATTCAATAAACCCAACCTAAGTCTACTTGCCATGGCATTCAGTGACTTTTAAATCCTCTTACAGACCCATACAAGTGCAGAGTGTGGGCGTTCCCCACACTACTTGTGGTTTTCTCGCCCCCCGATGCCAATAGTCTGGGTGTGGTTCAAAAATCCTTACCCAATCACGTTGCGTACATTGACAGGAAGTTGCGGCGTTCTGTATCGGCTTGCAGCGCTGTGCGTGACCCGGTGGAGACCATCCGCTTGCGGGCGAACCGGTTGAGGGTGTGGAAGAAGGGCATGCTGTTGGCGGAGACAGCCGAAGTAGTGACAAAGTTGCGCATGAACGGAGACCGGGTGCGGGCGCGTTTTCACAGGCCTGAATCCAGCATCCGTAGATATTTCCCCTGTCTGCGGCGTGCTTTAACTATAAGATCAGCGCGATCACCAAAACAACAAGGTTGCAGCACAAGCCGCCTTCCGCCCGGGGACCAGAAGTGAAAACAGTGAAG
>NZ_JBFUAZ010000783.1:0-1624 GCF_056406035.1 Polaromonas sp. P1_E1_2
CTCCAATACCGTGGCCGTTACCGTGTTTGAGGCCTGGCGGCAAAACGGGTTTTCAGGGTCGCCCGGCATGCGCGGATGAGACATAAGTCCGCTTTTGCCAACCTTTGAACTGGCGCCCCCTTGCCAGGATCTAGGTAAAAACCCTAAACTTCAATCCTTCAAGCCTAAAGTTCTCGCTGCAGGCCCGAACGTGCGGATTGCCACTACCCGGCCCTTCCTGCGTTATCCCTTCCCACCGCCCAGTCCACAAGACTGGAAGGAAAAACACAGTGAATATGGTCATCCAGCGTATTTTCGGCAACAGCACGTCCCGTCTTTCCAGCACCGCCAAAACAGCCAACCGGCTCTCGGTCGAGCAGATCCAGGAAAGCCTGCGCACCCTTTTGCAGGATTGCGAAGATCCGCGCACCTCACGGGTGATCTACAAGATCAGCCTGGCCAAAACCCCTTCCGACCTGTGGCTGCTGCGCAGCGACCTGCACCAATGCATCGCACATGCGCATTCCCAGACGGAAGCGGCCGAACGCATCAACGGCCTGATCGGTGTTTTTGAGGGCTGGCTGCCGGCCAGTCAGCTGACGCGCATCTAGCGCCAGCGGCACATTCAGGGGTATCGCCGCACCAGCGATTCCGCCACGCATACCGGCTTGGGCGAACCTTCGCGCTCCACAGTCACTTCCCAGGTCATTTGCATGCCGGCGTTGTCAATCGCCTCGGCCGCCAGCAGTTTCATGCGTGCCCGCAGACGGCTGCCGACGGGCACCGGCGCGGTAAATCGCACCTTGTTGAGCCCGTAATTCACGCCCATGCGCGAGCCGGCAATCTCAAACGACGACTCGAAAAACCGCGGCAGCAGTGACAAGGTCAGGAACCCATGGGCAATCGGCCCGCCGAACGGGCCGGCCGCCGCCTTTTCAGGGTCCACATGAATCCACTGGTGGTCGCCCGTCGCTTCGGCAAACAGGTTGACCTGTTGCTGCGTGATGGTGATCCAGTCGCTGACGGCGACTTCCTGGCCGGTGCAGGCGGCCAGGTCGGCCAGGGTTTCAAAGGTTTTCATGCCGCCACTGTAGCGACACATAGGGGCACGGCATGTCGGCTCAGCGACAAACCGGCGCGATGCTCAGAGGTTCAACGGTCAAGCCACCGGCAGATGCCCTGCCACTGTTCCATGTCTTTTTCAACACGGCTGGGTGCCACGTCAAACACCGTCAGCCCCCGAGCGGCCAGGTGAATGTAGTTCTGCGTGTCGCGCAGGTAACCCAGCACCGGCAAACCCAGCCCYTCRACGAAGCTGCGCAGCTTGTCGGCGGCAATCGTGCGTGAATCCACGCGCATGCCGACAATGCCCACCTGCATCTTGCCGGCGTGCTTGTGTTCCGCCAGTTGGTCCAGGAAGGTGCGCGTGGCAAAGATGTCGAAGACGCTGGGCTGCAGCGGCACGATGACCTTGTCGGCCAGCTTCAAGACATCGTTAAAGCGCGAGCCATGCAACCCGCCGGGCGTGTCGAGCACCACATGCGTCGTGCCCTTGGGGGGTTTGACGATCAGGTCTGCATTCACATCCCAGGTGGCAATCGGCCGGGCGGCGGGCGGCCGCAGCCCCAGCCACAACCGTGAAGAC
>NZ_JBFUAZ010000784.1:0-1620 GCF_056406035.1 Polaromonas sp. P1_E1_2
GGTGTTGCGGTCGCCGAGTCTTACCGGCTTTCTGGCGGGCGACACCTGTTTCACGGCCTTGATGAAAAAGCGTTCATTCACCCTGTTGGCTTTGACCCCAGGCAGTCATTTTTTCTGCCAACCATGATTCTGGAAAAATTTGGATTTGCCGGATTGTGTGAGGTTTCAGGCGAGCAACACTTTCATGGTTCCATCGACCTGGGCGATTACTCGCCTCCTGGTATGCGCTGGCTGAAGGTTGAGGGAACGGTGGCCCGTTCCTCTGCTTCAGTTGTGACATTTTCACTTCGCCTGCTTGGTGACGCTGCTACGACCATCGACGGGTCGTTCGATTTTGTTGCTCCACCATTTCCAGCGGAGGCCCCGGTTCTCAATTGGTATTACCTCCTTCCTGGCGATCGTATGCTTTCCGCTAAACGTACGAATACCACTATGCCCACGCTGAGTGCTTTCGTTCAAGGTACGGAACAATAACTGTGCGCACAAAAAGGTGCCTAATTCTGGCGGGCGTAGCCGTGACCGAGAACGACAAGCATGTGCCCACCGCCAGACGCATCGTCGGCACCGTCAGGTTTGAAGGTCGATAGAAATGCTTAACCCGTCAATCAACACAGACTCACAACAGCAAAAGGCCGCTCCACCGCTACTATCGTGGTTCGGTCATCTCTAACATTAGGCGTCTCATGGCACTACTTTTAAAAATCATCACCGTATTGTTTGGCCTCGCATCGATCGCAGCGGGCGTGAAGAGCGTTCTGCGGCGAGAAGCCAAATTCACATGGAATGGAGATAGCGATGAGAAGCGTGTCGTTGAAGGGCTTCCGGCAATCCTCATCGGCTTGGGCGAGATCGCTGTAGGCCTTTACATCATCTTCGCTCTGCGCTTTCCCTTTGCGAGCTGAGATATTTACATCGGAACGATTCATCATCGCCAATGTCGCCTAACCCCTCCTTCAAACTGACGCCTTGCGGCGCCGCTTATTTCAAAGGTTAAATTTCATGGACTGGGCACGCGTCAACCTTCGAGCTTTCATACGCGGCCCACTAGTGGGTACGCCGGAAGGACTGTTGGTCTTGATCGGCACGTCGTTGTCGCTTTTGTTCGCTGGCTTGAGTTKGTATGCCCCTGGGTTGGTCGGGCTTAGGCCACAGCTCGCAACAGGCAACGCCCTTATTTTTGCAATTTGGCCAGTGCCGCTTTTTGTAGGCTACGTTGCGTTCTGCAGCCCCGATTTCAGGCCAACTGTCTTTTCAATTGCCATGGTTTTCTGTATGGCCGCATTTCCCTTTTGGTTGGTGTACAAGTGAAAGGCTTTTTAACTGGTTGTTCCATCGGATCGCCTTCGGCGCCCGCTGAGTGCCAACGTTAAAGCTCAGTAGTGATGCGTATTTACATCGCACTCCTGTTGAACCTGGCACTTGCTGGGGCGGCCACCGCGGCGCCAGCTTGCAAGGCAAAGACCGAAAACTCTTCCGGCTACTTGCGGGCGACAGAAGTGGTTGGAAGCCTTCCGGAATTGAAAGTTTGGTCACGGTCACACGAATTTCCAGTGACCTACGGCATGTCGTGGGACAAGCAGGTGCTCTTGCGCGGTCGGTGTTATTGGTCTGTCTCGGTGT
>NZ_JBFUAZ010000785.1:0-1620 GCF_056406035.1 Polaromonas sp. P1_E1_2
GCGCTGGACCGCGTGATCAACTTTTTCCCCGAAGAGCGCCGCACCCAGTTGCTGATGGACCTCTCGCTCAACCTCAAGGCCATGATTTCGCAGCGGCTGGTGCCCAAGCAGGACGGCAAGGGCCGTTTTGCGGCGGTGGAGGTCATGCTCAACTCGCCGCTGATCTCCGATCTGATCTTCAAGGGCGAAGTCTCCGAAATCAAGGAGATCATGAAAAAAAGCCGCAACCTGGGCATGCAGACTTTCGACCAGGCGCTGTACGACGCCTTCGAGAGMCACTTCATCACCTACGAAGATGCCCTGCGCAACGCCGACTCGGTGAACGACCTGCGCCTGCAGATCAAGCTCAACTCGCAACGCGCCAAGTCCGTCGACCTGGCGGCCGGCACCGAAAACTTCGCTATCGTTTAAGCCGCTGAACTGCCGGCGTTGTTCCGGCCAAGGGCTGAGTTGGAAGGGCTAAAGGCCGCGAAGCAGGCCTGAAGGTAATCGATAGTGGCCCGGATTTTGGGAGCCCGATGGCGTTCGGCCAGAATCACCGCATCAATAGAATAGACATCGCTCACCGTGTGCCGGGCCAGCACGGGCTTTAACCGGCCTTGCGCCACCAGCTCGCGGCCGATAACGTCGTTGATCCGGGCAATGCCGGCTCCCGCCAAGGCAAGTGAAACCACCGCAGCGCTGCTATTGACGCGCAACTGCCCCTGCACCGCGAGTGGGGTGACGACCGCGTTTTCTTCGAAGGTCCATTGATTGTGGGTAATCGAAGTGGTATTTGATATCAGACTGTGCAATTGAAGATCTGCCGGCGCACGCGGAACGCCATGCTTCTTGAGATACACGGGTGAGGCGTACAAAGCACGCCCATGGCTTCCAAGATTACGGGCAATGGCCGTCTGCGCAGGTGCAACACCCGCCCTCACGACGATATCCATCGCCTCATCGGCCATGCTGACAAGGCGATCATCCAGATGCAGGTCCAGCTTCAATTCCGGGTGCAAGGCCCGCAGCTTGCCCAGCCGGGGAATCAGTACATATTCAGCAAGAATCTGGCTGATGCTCAAGCGCACCGTACCCACCACTGAGCGGCTTCTGCTGGCGAAGCTGTTTTGCAATTGCCTGTGTTCGGTAAGGATGCGCTGGGCATATTCGAGGAAGACCTCACCTTCGTCAGTGAGAGAGAGGCTGTGAGTGGTCCGGTGCATCAGCCGCAGGCCGCATTGAGCCTCCATGCGCGCGAGCGAACGCGACATATGGCTGGCCGCAACGTTGCGGTCCCTCGCTACTGTCGAGAGCGACTGGGCAGATGCAAGCTGCGCAAACAGCGAGAAGTCGTCAAGGCTGAGGTTTTTCATGCTTGTGCAGATTTGACACAAGCATTATGCATTCGGGGGGATTTCCAGCCGACGCCATCCTGGGCACAGTTCACTTCGCACGGACATGTTGCGCCGTCGCTCTTCAAAGGATTTTTATGCCCATCTCCATCCAGCTATCGCAGGGACTTTTAACGCCGGCCGGCGAGCGCGAGGTTTTCTCCAGAGTTGCAGGCGCCTTGCTGCAGGTACACGGCCTCAGCGGAAACGCCTTCATGACTCCCGCAGTCATTGGGCATGTCGACAT
>NZ_JBFUAZ010000786.1:0-1609 GCF_056406035.1 Polaromonas sp. P1_E1_2
GAATGGTGGCGCGCGTTCCCCTTGTTTTGCTGGCCAACGCCGATGTCCCGATCAACGACCTGAAGCAACTCATAACAGCAGTGCGCGCCGCGCCGGACAAGTACGTGTACGGGTCGTTCGGCAACGGCACCACAGGGCACTTCGCCGGCGAAATGCTGTGGAGCGCCGCCGGCATCAAGCTGCAGCACATCGCTTACAAAGGCAGCGCACCGGCGATGAACGACTTGATGGCCGGCCAGATCCCCTTCTCGATTGACACCGTCGCGGYGGCGCTGCCGCAGCTGAAGGCGGCCAAGCCGAGGATCAAAGCCATCGCCGTCACTGGCGAGAGCCGCGCGACGCAAATGCCCACGGTGGCGACTGTGGCGGAGAGCGGTTTCAAAGGTTTCTCGGCCGATTCCTGGCTGGCCATTGCCACGCCCAAGGGGGTGCCGGCGGATGTAAAAGCCAAGCTGCAGAAGGCGCTGGCTGAAACCATGAAGGATCCGGAGCTTCGCGAAAAACTCGTTGCGAACGGACTCGAATACGCCTGGGAGCCCGCTGCCACGGTTGCGGCGCGCATCGAAAACGAGCTGCCCCGCATGCGCGTGATTGCCCTGCGTTCCAACATCCGGATCGATTGAACGTGGCGGCCGGCAAGGACCTCGTGGCCTTCTCCGATTGTTACCCGTGGGGCTGGATTCACTATCTACAGCCTCAGGCTTGACAGGTGAAAGCGTTGCACGTGCGAGTTGGACCGCGTTAAGGAAACTGGAAATGAGAACTGGTCAGTTGATTGCCCGCTTGGCGGGCCTGGTTATCGCAAGCGGTATAGCGTCGTCCATACTGGCCGCGCAGCTTGTAGTCGGTCAGGTGGCGCCGTTGACCGGTATTGACGCGAGCCAGGGCCGCGCCTATGCAGCTGGAATGCAGTTGCATTTCAACGCCGTGAACAAGGCGGGCGGGGTCAACGGAAACACCTTCATCCTGGCGCGCCGCGACGACGCTGGACGTCCCGATGAAACACTCACCCAAACGCGCGCGCTTCTGGCCGAGGACAAGCCAGTGGTGCTTGCCGGCTACTTTGGAAGCCGCAATATCGCCCAGCTGGTTAGCGCGGGCGTATTTGAGCGCGAGCGCATCGTGCTGGTCGGCTTCCGCGCGACCGAACTGAATCTGGACGCTCCACAACTTTATGGCGTGCGCGCCACATTGCGGGACGAACTTGCGAGAATCACGGCGCACCTGGCGACAGTCGGAATCACCAGGCTTGGCTTGTTTTACGAAAATGGCCCCGGTGCTGCGCCACTCATCGCCGCCGCACAGGAAGCAGCGGCGAATGCCAAGGCCAGGATCGTACAAACGGCGGGTTATGACGCTGGGACCAGYCGCGTGGCTGCCGCCGCCGACGCCATGCTGCAAGCCTCGCCGCAGGCGATCATCATGATTGCAAGTGGAGGCGCTGCTTCCGGTTTTATTGAGAAATACCGCTCGGCCGGAGGAACGGCTCAGCTGTTTGCACACTCGGGCGCGGACATTGAGCAGATGGCGAAACGGCTTTCTGACGAGCAAATGCAAGGCATCGCGATCGCCCAGGTTACGCCCAGTCCCTACAAATTGACAAATCGGC
>NZ_JBFUAZ010000787.1:0-1606 GCF_056406035.1 Polaromonas sp. P1_E1_2
GATCAGGGGCCCGCCGGAGTTGCCGGGGTTGATGGCCACGTCGGTCTGGATAAACGGCAGGTAGTCGCCGGTATCCCGCTGCTTGGCACTCACGATACCTGCAGTCACGGTGTTTTCCAGGCCAAATGGCGAGCCGATGGCCATCACCCATTCCCCGACCTTGAGGCGGTTGATGTCGCCAATCTTCACTGCGGGCAGCCCCGTCGCTTCAATCTTGACGACGGCAACGTCACTGCGCTTGTCCGCACCGATGATTTTGGCTTTGAATTCGCGCTTGTCGGTCAACGTGACAATGACTTCATCAGCGCCTTCGACCACATGCGCGTTGGTCATCACAAAGCCGTCGGCCGTCAGGATGAAACCCGACCCGACGCCGCGTGGCTGGTCTTCGTCAGGCTGAGGGCTGCGGTCCGGCCGGGGTGCGCGGGGCATATTGGGGGGGATCGGTATGCCAAAGCGCTTGAAGAATTCCAGCATCTGTTCGTCCGCACTCCCTGAAGCCGCTGCCTTGGCTTTCTCCAGGGTGCGGATATTGACCACCGAAGGACCCACCTGCTCCACCAGGTCCGTGAAATCCGGCAATGTACGGTTCTGCGCCCAGACCGGCGCGACCGGCAGCACCGCCAGGACCGCCGTGCTTCCTACGATGGCCGCCGTCAGGCAGGAGCGCAGGGGTTTCCAGTTCAATTCAAGCATCATCAGCCTCGTCATAAATGTTGTCATCCGGCAATCACACCCGGCGGCAATCCAAGGCTGGCGCCGGAGAAAACTGTTGCAGCACGTGGGCCCCGGGAAAAGTATCAGGAGCGCAGGTGCATATTATTTCTTGCGCTCCAGCCCGCCCGCAAAAAGCTTCAAGGTGCCCATGGGGACTTCACCCATCACGGTGACCCAATAGGCGTCGAGCTGCCTGGTAATCGTCTGGGTGGCGCCCATCGACAGGCTCGATTCCTGACCGTGGCGCTGGCGGTCGAACGGTTCTACAAAAATCGACACCGATGCCAAACCATCCGAGAAAATCCACTGCAGGGGCTCTTCACCGGCCGCAGTGCCAGCAGGCGCCAGTGCCGTCGCCGGCCGCTTGTAGCAACTCATGGGTTTAAAGCCCGCCACAGGCGCCTTCAGGAGCCAGCCTTCCGCGCTTGCCGTGGTCTTCATGAGAACAGGCTTTTCCACACGGTAACCGTCGACCTTGCCCATCATCTGGAGGAGCTTGTCCATTTTGACCGGAGCATCGAGCTGCAATTCTGAAAATGCCGCCTGTTCCAGGACCTTGCCGTCGGTATCGAGCGTCTGCAGCTTCACGACCAGGCCTTTCTTCTGTTCTGTCCAGACCCGGTAGCCAAACCGCATATGGTCTTTGGGCGCCAGCAGCACGATATCGGCCTCGACGCCCGCCACACGCTCGGTACCCTCCTGACGGACCTTGTAATAGTCGGCAATCCGGTTATCGGTTGACTGCAGCAACTGGGGGAACATACCCAGCGACTCGCGCTTTTCACTGCGAACCACCTTGTGGTCCGGCATGAAGGTGACCACCTGGTCGTTATGGCGAAAAATCGAGCGCGGTGCCCCCGTCAGCGTTTCTACCCGCTCCATTTGCTGG
>NZ_JBFUAZ010000788.1:0-1598 GCF_056406035.1 Polaromonas sp. P1_E1_2
ACTTCACCAACCCCAGCACATCCCTGAACACCTCATGCTCAGCCGTGCGCAGCCACTCAAACGCCACCATCTCGGTCGTCACCAGTTCGGCGCCGTTGCCGGCCAGGCGGTCAAAGGCGGCATCGCGGTTGCGCTCGGTGCGTGAACTGCAGGCGTCGGTTACCACCCAGACTTCGAACTCTTCTTCCAGCAAATCAAGCGCGGTCTGCATCAGGCAGACGTGGGCTTCGCAGCCGGCGATGACGATGGTGCTTCTGCCCTCTTCCGGCTCGGGCGCCGGCTTTTGCAGGTGTTTGGGCAGGCTGCGGGCGTTGCCGCCTGTCGGCGCCTTGCGCACGGGTGGGCGCAGCAGGTCGCCCAGGCCGTCGGCCACGGCGCTGAAAAACATCTTGTCCATAGTCTTGCCACTGGCGGCTTCAATGGCGGCCTGCAATTCGGGCACGGTGGCGCCCAGGCTTTCGGGGTTTTCTTCTGTGCCCCACACCGGCACGTCCAGCAGTTTGGCCATGCGGGCCAGCTTTACGGCATTGGCCATGACGAGGTTGCCTTCAAAAATGGCGGGCATCAAAAGGGTCTGGTAGTCGACCAGCACAAGTTGGGAGTCGTCGGCGTCAAGCAGCATCGGGGGTCCTGGGGAAATTCTGGAGGCGTTCTGGAAAGAAGATCAGGCCGGGCTGCGCTGCAGGCGCTCCACCAGGCCGATCACATAAGCATCGAACAGCAGCGTGGCGTCCTGCCCGAACATGCGGATTCGACCGGTATGTTGGAGAAGCAGCAAGCCCATGCCATGCGCGAACAAGGCCGTATTTTCGCGCAATGCATCGTCGGCGCCTAAACCCATGGCCCGCAAGGCGGTTTCACAAGGCCGCAAAGCATCGTGAAGGCGGTCATTGAGCTGCTGGTTCAGCTCGGTGCCCAAGCCGCGCGGGCGCATGCCCTGCATGAGGTAAAAACCCAGGTCCAGGTCGCGCGGGTTGGCCGCAAAAAAACCAAACCAGGCACTGGCCTTGGCTTCCAGCACCTCAGCCGGGCCGCCCCGCGCCTCAGCCGCAGACGCCACCACGCCATTGAGGCGCTCCAGGCACTCGGCCAGCAAGGCGCCGTAAATGGCTTCCTTGTTTTCAAAATAGGAATAGATGGCCCCGGCGGTATAGCCTGCTTCCTTGGCGATCTCGCGGATGCTGGCGCCGTCGATGCCCAGGCGTTCGAAGACGGATCGGGCGGCGTCCAGCATCAGGGTTCGGCGTAAATCGTTTTGGACCTGCTGGCGGTCTATTCGGGTTTGCATCGCCAGAATATAGGCGTGAAAGACGTCTATCCAGGGTGCGATTTCCGGTGAAAATTAACGCTTGTTCTAAAAATTAAACGTTGTTTAAATTCACTGGATGACGCCAGAAGAGCTGCCACCATCGCAGCTTCATTCGTCACATGGCCCGTCTGGCCTCGCCTGTCGCCAAGCCGGCCAGCCTGATCAGCTACTCTTTTGATAGCTGCTTGCGCCCGCCCACAAAGGGCCRGAGGCGCATTTAATTCAAATCCAGCCCCAACAAGGTGTTRTTCAGGCTCGATTCCCGCGGCCTTGATGATCTTTCCCCATT
>NZ_JBFUAZ010000789.1:0-1586 GCF_056406035.1 Polaromonas sp. P1_E1_2
CCTTGATGCCGCTGGACTCCCAGTCGAACCAGCCAATGTCGCTCAAGTCCTTGTTGTATCCAACCTCGCGCAGCAAGTCCGTGAAGTGCTTGTGCATGCCCGTTTCCGAGAGTTCAGCGCGCAGCTCCAACTCAATGCTCTGTTTGTTGCCTGGCGCGTTCCATATATTGATGCGCAACTGGTCGCCCAGGTCGCGTGCCGTCAATGCTTGTCCATGTACGCCAACCCGAAAGTCATGGCCAGTCCAATCGGGCAGGGCCGCAATCTGGCCTATCAATTCCGCATACGTGTGCCCCAGTATCTGGTCCAAACCAACGGCATCGATCAGCCCCATGGGAAGATCGGCAGGCAAGGCATCCACGAGCCCGCGCAAAGGTGTGTTGAGGAATGCCTTGTTCTCCTTTTGAACCTTGCGGCGCAGCTTTTCGTCCGCCTTGGGATCAATTCTCTGACCCTCATCCAGAGGCTCATACGATGCGGTTTGCAAAATCCCCTGCGCGTCGCAAGCCCACTTGGCCATCCACGTGAAGCCCTTGCCCGTCGCCTCCAGGCCATCAACGGGCAGGCTGTGCAGCAGTGCCAGCAGGTAGGCCACCGCATCGGCCGTGCCGTTGTCTGCGCCACCCAGTTCGATGCTGAGCTTCTTGCTGCCGCTAACCTGCAGGTACGCGCTCGCATCTTCCAGCGCGCCGCACAGCGCATCCAGAAACGGAACTTCAGCAGGGCCGTATTCCGAGCACGGCAGCAGCAGCGCGGCAACCAGCGCTCTTGCGTCTTTGCCGCTCGGTGCGCCCTTGAGCACCTCGGTGACTATCTGCCGCATGGCGGCATAGTCATCTTCACCCAGGGCTGAGGCCAACTGGGTGAGCAACTCGCGCGAGGACTTCTCGGCGCTGGCGATTTTGATTTTGACGGAGAACTGTTCGGACATGTAAAAACCTATTCCTGTGTGGATGGCTGGTGGCGCCGCTCAGGCCCCATCACTTCGAGTGAATAGCTATTGACGCTTATAACAAGCCGTATTGCTTGAAAAGAGCTTCCCAGGCCGCCGGATCAACGTCATCGCGATAGCCCATGGCCTGCTCAGCGAATGTCTCCGCCAAGGGCTCGCCGCCTACCTCGTCCGGAATCGGCGCACCCAGTTCCAGCAGCGTCCTGGCATTGTCAATGCGACCCTCCTCCATCGCCCGCCACAACGGGAAAGCCGAATCACCGTTGCAGAGCGTCACTTGCCCCAAGGTGGCACCCAATTGACGAAGTTTTCTCAGCAGCGGGGCTGTTTCGCTGCGGCCCGAAATATAGACTGCGACCCGGTCCAGTGCTTCCACGCTGGACGCAATCCCGCTGATGAGGTGGTCAAGGAACACAAGATCGGTGTTCCCCGAGGGCCAATTAAACGGCTGCTCGTACAGCTGAGGGAAGGGCGAGTCATTGCTACRCCCACTGACGCTTTTGACCTCGGAAAACCAGTCTATCGGTTGCTGGTCGTTCATCCACAAAATCACATCCAGTGCCGCGTGCTCCACGGCGGTGCAGAGAACAGCCTCCCTATCCTGATCTTGGTACTGTGTCTTCAGGGTATCGAC
>NZ_JBFUAZ010000790.1:0-1569 GCF_056406035.1 Polaromonas sp. P1_E1_2
GCGCAGACGGGCTTGATTGAAACCCGGCTTGAACTCCTCAACATGGAAAAGGATATCTCCGTGATGGGCAAGAGGTTGAATGAATCAGCAGCGAGCCTTAATGCATCTGTCCAACAGCGCAAACAGGCACAGGCCGAGTTTCGTGCCCGGGCCAGCGCTGAATTGGTGGACGCCATTCGCAAGCATGATGCGGCTCGCCAGGAGTTGATCAAGGCCACGCAGCGGCGCGACCTGCAAACGCTGCGCAGCCCGATTGACGGTGTGGTACAGCAGCTGGCAGTCACGACGGTCGGTGGCGTGGTTACTCAAGCGCAGGCGCTCATGACCATCGTGCCCCACGACGCCCTCCTGGAGGTCGAAGCTCAGGTCATGAACCGCGACATCGGTCATGTCAAAGTCGGCCAGCGTGTGATCCATAAGGTAGAGACCTTTGACTTCACCCGCTTTGGATATATAGAAGGCACCGTGCTGTGGGTTGGCACCGATGCGATGGCTGACCCCAAGCTTGGCCCGATATATCCGGTGCGTATCAAGTTGAACACGATGGAGACACCGAGTGTTGTGAATGGTTTGCACGGAGCCGTTACCGCTGGCATGAGCGTGACATCGGATATTCGTACTGGCGAGCGTCGCATGATTGAGTATTTCATCTCACCCATGCTGCGCTATAAGCAGGAGTCTTTGCGTGAAAGGTGATGTGCTCCTGTGCATGCCAACCTGTCTAACGCGTCATTGGTTGAGTATTGCTACTTTTCTTATTAGACCTGTGTTCGCCACATTTTTTCTTCTATCGTCGTTTAATGTTCAGGCCGCCAATTTGTTGGCGGTTTATCGCAAAGCGCAGGAGCGCGACCCGACCTACCGGGGAGCGGCCCATGCCCTGCAAGCGGCGCGTGAGCGCGTACCCCAGGCGCGTGCTGGGCTGCTTCCCGCAGTGAATTTGATCGGCTCCACCAGCAAGCAGTCGGGACAGGCTGCTTTCAGTGAGGCTCCTTATATAGATCGCAATGTGCGCAACCGGAGCTGGAATCTGCAACTGACGCAACCGTTATGGCGCGCAACCAGCTGGATGGCCTTGAGCCAAGCAGAACAGCAGGAGATATTGGCCGAGGCGCAGTTTCGACAAACCGAGCAAGAGCTGATTGTGCGAACGGCTCAAGCTTACCTGGATGTATTGGTTGCGCAGGAGGCCGAGCGCGTGGCGCGTCTGCAAATCAGCGCTGTCGAGCTGCAGCTGGGTTTGGCGCGCCGTAACTTTGAGGTAGGTACGGCAACGGTGACAGACGTGCATGAGGCCAAGTCCCGGTTAGATCTGTCAAGGGCCCAAGCAGTTGCCRCTGCCAGCGATATGGAAAACAGACGTGCTGAACTCGCGCGTATCCTGGGCGACTCTGAAGTCCGTCTGGCGCGCCTGCGTGATGGTGGTCGGTTGCCGGGTATACAACCAGTGACAGTTCAGTCCTGGGTAGACAGTGCCCGTGAACAATCACTGCAAGTCCGAGTCGCTTTGACTACCTTGGAGGTGGCTGACCGTGAGATCGATAAAAGCCGGGCAGCCCATTCACCCAC
>NZ_JBFUAZ010000791.1:0-1567 GCF_056406035.1 Polaromonas sp. P1_E1_2
CGGCATGCATGGCGCCGAGCGCAAAGCTGCGGCCTGAGCCGATGCCCCAGAATTCCTTGAATTCAAAAACTTCACGGTAGCTGTAAAGACCGTAAATGCCGCTGGCATTGGCGATCACCACGGTGAACTGGCTGGACTCGTAGGGATCGTTGTCGTCTTCCTTGGTCTGCAGGAAAAACGTTTCCTTCAGCATGGGGTGCAGCTTGACGAAGGTGTCGAACACCTCGTCGCGCGAACCCAGCTTGAGCTGCTCTTTGGGCAAGGCCGCCATGGCCTTGCGCAGCACCGGAAAATGCGCCACCGTACCAGCCATGCCCACAAAGCTCATGCCGGCAGGCGTGTCGACCTTGAAGATCTTGCTGTTGGCTTCAAACCGGTGGCCCAGGCTGGTGTCGCCGAAGGTCACCAGCGTGTCGGCCGCAATGGCGACCTGCCCCGCCTTTTTGACGACTACAAGTGTTGTCATGGTTCCGCCCCGTTTAGAGGAGGACGCGGCGGAAGTCGGCGAGGATTTGGCCCAGGTAAGCGTTAAAGCGCGCAGCGCCTGCGCCGTCGATCACCCGGTGATCCCAGGCCAAAGACATCGGCAGCATCAGGCGCGGCTGGAAGGCCTTGCCGTCCCACACCGGCTCCATCTGGCTCTTGGACACGCCGAGGATGGCGACTTCCGGCGCGTTAATGATGGGCGTGAAGTAACGCCCGCCAATGCCGCCCAGTGAAGAGATGGTGAAGCTGGCGCCCTGCATTTCGGCTGGCGTCAATTTACCGTCACGCGCCTTCTTGGCCAGCTCGCCCATTTCCTGGCTGATCTGCAGCACGCCTTTTTTGTCGGCGTCTTTCAGCACGGGAACGACCAGTCCGTTGGGCGTGTCGGCAGCAAAACCGATGTGGTAATACTGCTTGTAGACGATCTGGTCGCCGTCGAGCGAGGCATTGAACTCGGGGTATTTCTTCAGGGCCGCAACGCTGGCCTTGATCAGAAAAGCCAGCATGGTGACTTTCAGCCCGGCTTTTTCGTTTTCCTTGTTGGTCGAAACGCGGAAGGCTTCCAGTTCGGTGATGTCGGCATCGTCATGGTTGGTGACGTGCGGAATCATCACGTAGTTGCGCAGCAGGTTGGCACCGCTGATCTTCTTGATGCGCGACATGTCCTTGCGCTCGACCGGGCCGAACTTGGTGAAGTCAACTTTTGGCCATGGCAGCAAATCGAGCCCTGCGCCGCCGCCCGAAGATGCGGGTGCTTTGGCGGCCTGCGCCTGGGTGCGAACGCTGCCGTCCATCACCGACTTGGTGAAGGCCTGGATGTCGTCTTGCGTGATGCGGCCTTTGGGGCCGCTACCTTTGACTTCTGCCAGTGGCACGCCGAGTTCGCGCGCGAACTTGCGCACCGAGGGCGATGCATGCGGCAGGTTGCCCTGAGGCGCAGTGGTGGGGTTATGGGCCGGCTGGCTCGCGGGAGCAGATGAGGTTGCCGGTGCAGGGGCAGCAGCAGATGCCGCGGCAGGCACCGCAGCGGGGGCCGGTGCGGGCGCAGGCGATGCGCTCACAGCCGCAGAACCTTCCAGGA
>NZ_JBFUAZ010000792.1:0-1567 GCF_056406035.1 Polaromonas sp. P1_E1_2
GGTCAACACCGACATCAGCGCAGCCTTCGACTGCTTGGTGCTGGCCTGCCCGCCCCATGAAGCGGCGCGGCTTGTGGAAAGCAGCGGCCTGCAACCCGGCGACTGGCTGGCGCAGGCGAAAGGCCTTCAACACGAAGCGCTGACCACGGTCTACGCCTGGGCGGCAGGCGTGCGCCTTCAGCAGCCCATGCTGGCCTTACGCGCCGATGCGACCGGACCCGCGCAATTTGTGTTCGACCGCGGGCAACTGGGCGGGCCCACCGGCCTGCTGGCTTTTGTGATCAGCGCCAGCACGGGCGATGGCACGACGCTGGCTGCACAGGTACTGGCGCAGGCGGCACAGCAGCTGGGCCTGGACACCTTGCAGGTGGTGCAAACCATCGTGGAAAAGCGTGCGACTTTTGCCTGCACGCCGGGCCTGCTGCGCCCGGCAATCGAGGTAGCACCAGGTCTTTATGCCTGCGGCGATTACATCGCCGGGCCTTATCCGGCCACGCTGGAGGGAGCCGTGCGCTCGGGGCTGGAAGCGGCGCAGCGCCTGCATTGATCTGCCCCGGCACATCCGCGGCTCGCGGTCATCGCGACCACGTCGCCCGTATTGCTATCAATTAAATAGCTGCTTGCGCACAGCCACAATGGGTTTCAGGCACTTTTCGCCATAAATCTCACCGCGCGGTACGCCGGACGCGCAAGACAGCGCTTGAGCCACTCGTCCACTGCCGGGCATTGCGCCATCAGGCCCGCAGCGCCCTGAATCCACGCCAGCACGGAAGCCACGCAGATATCGGCCGCCGTAAAGCGTTCACCCGCCAGGTAGCTGCGCGACTGCAAATGCTGTTCGAGCACCCGCAGCGGGCCCAGCAGATGCCGCTCGGCGTCCTCGGCCAGCTGGGGCTTGCGGCGCTCTGTCGGCATCATGATGCGGTGCATCAGGAACGCCAGGGCGTCTTTTTCGCACTCGGTCACCACCCAGAAGCTCCAGCGCAGGATGTCTGCCTGCTCCGCGGAACTCTGCGCGGCAAGGCCGGATGCATCAGCGCTTTTGAATCGCTCGGCCAGGTAAAGCACGCAGGCCATGGACTCCCAGACCAGGACCCCATCGTCATCCACCACGGGGATCCGGCCGTTCGGGTTGATGGCAAGAAACTCCGGCGTGCGCGTAGCGCCGCCCACATACGGCAACGCAATGTGCTCATAGGACAAGCCCATTTCCTGTGCCGTCCACAGGGGACGCGCTGCGCGCGAAGCGGCTGTGCCGTAGATTTTGAGTGTCATCGCAAGCGCCTCTTGAAAGTCAACCGTTCACTGCGGGAACAAATCGCACAGCTCTGTCAGCGTGGTCACCGTTTCGTGCGGCACCGCGGGGTGTGCCCACATCTGGTCAGAGCGATTCACCCACACCGTCTGCATGCCGCAATTAAGCGCGCCCAGCACGTCCAGTGTGGCGTCGTCACCCACATGCAATACTTCCTGGGGCAGTACCTCCACGGCCCCAGCTGCCGCATGAAAAATGCGCGGGTCGGGCTTGCCCACACCGAACTGCTGGGCGCTGATGGCCGCCCTGAAA
>NZ_JBFUAZ010000793.1:0-1556 GCF_056406035.1 Polaromonas sp. P1_E1_2
GAAACAAACAGTTCCGGGTACTTGAAAACGGCGTTCACCGTGCCGAAACCGCCGGCGGACAGCCCTGCGATCATGCGGCCTTCACGCGTGGTGATGGTCCTGAAGTTGGTGTCGATGTGCGGGATGAGCTCCTTGATGAGCGCGGTTTCGGCCTTGTCCTTGTTGCCGTCCACCCACCAGGTGGAGCCGCCGCCCGGCATCACGATGATGGCCGGCTGGACGCGGCCTTCCCTGACCAGCGTGTCCATGGTCGCCTGGACCTGGCCTTTAACCAGCCAGTCATTGTGGTCGCCGCCGTTGCCGTGCAGCAGAAACAGCACCGGGTAGCGCAGCCGGCCGCTCTCATAGCCGTCCGGCAGGTAAATGGTGTAGCGGTAGTCTGTGTTCAAGGCCTTTGAGTTGAAGGACCTGACGGTGACCTCGCTGGCAAACGACAGCGGTGCKCCAGCCGCAACAAGTGCCAGTAAAAACCAGCCCAGCAGTTTGCGAATCGACTTGAACCCCATGCCTGTCTCCATCTTGAGCTCCTTGTTGTGTGAGGGCAAGTATCCGGTAAATCCCGGACGCGTGAAAGCGCTCTCACGCAGCGGCTCAACGGATGCCGGGGGCGGGACTGGGCCTCGGTGAACCTTGTTACTTGACCAGCAACACCGGAATCTCGCACTCGGCGACCACGCGCTGGGCCACGCTGCCGATCAGCGCGCGGCTGAGCAGGCCCTGGCCGTGTGTGCCCATCACGATAAGGTGCGCTTTTTCGCGCTTGGCGGCACGCAGTATTTCGGCGGTGGGCGAGCCGACCACGGCGAGGGTTTTAAACGCCATCTTGTGGCGCTGGAGGAAGCGCTCGATCGGCGCCAGCACCTTCTGCGATTCTTCGGTGTGGTAGGCGGTGACGTTGGCCGAACCCAGCATGGTCTTGACGCGCCCCGGCACGGGAGCCTGCACATTGATCACCACCACTTCGCCTTCGGCACCGGCGAGTTCATCGTGGTTCACCAGAAAGGCCAGGGCCTTTTTGGTGTACTTGCTGCCATCGGCGGCGAACAGAATCTTCATGGTTTTTCTCCGGTGTGATCGGATCAGCGTAACACCAGCGCCCTCGTGCCGCTGTAGGTGAGCGCCTGTTTTCGTCTTGCAGTCCGGGGAAAATGGCTTGGCTCCAGGTGCCGACTTGGCGCCGTTCAAGCCAGCGCTGTCCGTGCCGCGGCCAAGTCCCAGCCCGCCCAGCCGCAGCTTTTAAACAGCACTGGCCCGGCGGGTTTTTTGAGGTCCTGGCGGATCACATCGGCCAGTGTGGCGAAGCGGCCCACGTCCAGTCCGGCCTGCAGCAGGTCCCCTGCCTCGTGGATGGCATCAGCCGCGTCGACAAACACCGAACCCTTCGCCGCGAAGTATTGGCATAACGCGGCGCTCAGTTCCATCATGGCCGGGGTGAAAGCCCCAACGGCGCTGATGAAGCCGTCAGGCCGGGGCAGCGCGCTGAGGACTACGGCGGCAGCCGGCGTGCAGGTAACGGCCAGCGGGCAGTCGGCCAGCGCGGCATCGGCGTCGTGCAC
>NZ_JBFUAZ010000794.1:0-1556 GCF_056406035.1 Polaromonas sp. P1_E1_2
GTCTGGTACCGCAACTTTCATGGCTTTACCAGCCGCAGCATCGCGCCCTACAGCAGCGCGCTGCGCCGCCTGCCGGCCTACCTGCAGCAGCTGGAGATGGAGAGCAACGGCAAACGCGTGGATGCGGACGGCAAGGCTTTGCCGTTTGAAACGTCCCCGGTGCTGTGGGGCGAACCCGGCACCAACGGCCAGCACGCCTACTTTCAAATGCTGCACCAGGGGACGTCGGTGGTGCCGGTCGAGTTTGTGGCGGTGAAAACAGCCGCGCACGTACCGCACGACCTGCCGGGGCATCACGCCAAATTGTTGGCCAACGTTCTGGCCCAGGCGCAAGCCTTGATGACCGGCAAAGAAGAGGTCGGAGGCCACAGGCATTTTCCCGGCAATCGTCCCAGTACTTTCCTGTTGCTTGAGCGGCTCACCCCAGCCAGCCTGGGCGCGCTGATTGCCCTGCAGGAGCATCGTGTGTTTGTCAGCGGTGCGATCTGGGGCATCAACAGTTTTGACCAGTGGGGCGTCGAGCTCGGGAAGGTGCTGGCCAAAGACATCGAGCCACGCCTGCACAGCGGGGACGTCTTTGGCCTTGATGGCTCGACCGCCGGCCTGCTACGCAAGATTGCCGGCTGAATACCGCAAAAGTGTGCGTTTTTCCATTGCGGGAGCGCGCGCTTCCGTGGTCAACTTGCCACTTCGCCGATTTTTCGATGGCTTCGCATCATGTCTTTTTCCCTTCCGCTTCGCCGCCTTTTCCCCCGTTTTTCGATGTTCGCTGCAGCGTTTCTCACGCTGGCTCTGGTCTCCGGCTGCGCGACACGCCCGGCGCCCGACGAGGACACCGATGTCGATGAGCCGGTCAGCCGCGGCGGCACGCTGGGGCCGGCGGAGGGGGTGACTGGCACCGCCTGGGCCGAGATGTCGGCGCCGCCCAAGGCCGGTGAGCTCAAGCCAGACGACCTCAGGTGGGAAATCTTCCGCGTGCCGGGCAAGCAGCCGGCCAGCTACAGCTATGTGCGTCATGAGGGCCGCGACGCGGTGCTCGCAAAGGTCGAGGCGTCCGGCAGCATCCTGCGCCATCGCCACCGCATCGAGCCCGACCAGCTTGGGCTCGTGCGCTTTTCCTGGAACGTGCCGTACGCCGGTGCGGGCACCAACCTTGCACTGCCGCAACTCGAGGATGTGCCGGTGCGGGTAGTGCTCGCGTTCGAAGGCGACCGCTCGCGGCTGTCGATGAAGAACTCCCTGTTGTCCGAGTTGAGCCGGCTGCTGACCGGCGAAGAAATGCCGTTCGCGACACTGGTTTATTCGTGGTCGCGTGTCAACCGGCCAGGCGAAGTGGTCGTCAACGACCGCACCGACCGTATCCGCAAGATCATTGTCGACTCGGGCGACCACGGCTACAACGAATGGCGCAGCTACGAGCGTGACATCCGCGCCGACTACCGCAAGGCCTTTGGCGAAGATCCGGGCGCTTTGCTGAGCTTCGCTGTCTTCACCGAAGGCGAAAAAAACGAGGGCCAGCTGCAGGCCTTCTACGGGCCACTCAAGCTGGTGCCGGC
>NZ_JBFUAZ010000795.1:0-1555 GCF_056406035.1 Polaromonas sp. P1_E1_2
ATTTATGCGAGCTTCGACGCCGACGAGCAGGTCGTGGTCAAGGCCCTCAAGGACGTGCAGGGCGCCAACGCCGGTATCGCGGGCGGCCGCAACCTGGACCGCATTCCGGTGCAGATGGGCACCGCCGCCAGCGCCGACACGCCGTTTGAAGGCAAGCTGCAGCTGGTCGACAACCAGGTGGAC
Source organism: Polaromonas sp. P1_E1_2 (assembly GCF_056406035.1). Lineage (NCBI taxonomy): Bacteria > Pseudomonadati > Pseudomonadota > Betaproteobacteria > Burkholderiales > Comamonadaceae > Polaromonas > Polaromonas sp. P1_E1_2. The sequence goes on from NZ_JBFUAZ010000795.1 coordinate 184, forward strand.
GCCCGAAGCGGCACCGTGCGTGCGCGCGCCGTGTTCGACAACAAGGACGGCCAGCTGATTCCCGGCCAGTTCGCGCGCATCCGCATGGGCCAGGCCACCAAAGGCAAGGCATTGCTGATCAACGAGCGCGCCGTCGGCACCGACCAGAACAAGAAGTTTGTGCTCGTGGTCGGCGCCGACAACAAGGCGATGTACCGCGAAGTCACGCTGGGCGCTTCCGTCGATGGCCTGCGTGTCGTCAAAAGCGGCCTGGCCGCCAATGAACGCATTGTGGTCAACGGCCTGCAGCGCATCCGCCCCGGCGCGCTGATCACACCGCAGCCGGTCGAGATGACCGCCAAGTCGGAACTCACCGAAAAAGCCGTGAAGGTCGCGGCCAAGTCCTGAGCCCGCCTTGACACCTGAACCAGAAGAATTGCCATGAATCTTTCCAAATTTTTTATTGACCGGCCGATCTTTGCCGGCGTGCTGTCGCTGCTGATGTTCATTGCCGGACTGATCGCGCTGCGCTCGCTGCCGATCGCCGAATACCCGGACGTTGTGCCGCCCACGGTGGTGGTGCGCGCCAACTACCCCGGCGCCAACCCCAAAGTGATTGCCGAGACCGTCGCCACTCCGCTCGAGGAATCCATCAACGGCGTGGACGGCATGCTCTACATGAGCAGCCAGGCCACCACCGACGGCCTGATGACGCTGAACGTCACCTTCAAGCTCGGCACCGACCCCGACAAGGCCCAGCAACTGGTGCAAAACCGTGTCTCGCAAGCCGAGCCGCGCCTGCCGGAAGAAGTGCGCCGCCTGGGCATTACCACCATCAAGAGCTCACCCGACCTCACGATGGTGGTGCACTTGCTGTCGCCCAACGACCGCTACGACATGACCTACCTGCGCAATTACGCGGTGCTCAATGTCAAGGACCGCCTGGCGCGCATCAACGGCGTGGGCCAGGTGCAGCTGTTCGGCTCGGGCGACTATTCGATGCGCGTCTGGCTTGACCCGCAAAAAGTCGCTGAGCGCGGTTTGTCTGCCGGCGACGTGGTGCGCGCCATCCGCGAGCAGAACATCCAGGCTGCGGCCGGCGTCGTGGGCGCTTCCCCGGGCCTGCCCGGCGTGGACATGCAGTTGTCCATCAATGCCCAGGGCCGCCTGCAAAGCGAAGAAGAGTTCGGCGACATCATCGTCAAGACCGACAAGGGCGGCGCCGTGACGCGCCTGCGCGATATTTCCCGCCTGGAGCTCGGTGCGTCGGACTACGCCCTGCGTTCGCTGCTGGACAACAAACAGGCTGTGGCCGTGCCGGTGTTTGCCGCACCGGGCTCCAACGCCATCCAGATCTCCGACGATGTGCAGGCCGTGATGAAGGACCTGAAAA
>NZ_JBFUAZ010000796.1:0-1546 GCF_056406035.1 Polaromonas sp. P1_E1_2
CCGAAGTATTTAGCAAATGAGAGGCGTATTGCTAAGTTCGATAGAAAACTTTTTGTAAATGGAGCAAGAGTTAATTTGTCGGCTGATAGTAGGGTGTCCACAAGTATCTACAAAGATGACGACTTTCAAGTGGATGCAGATGGCGATCATGTATCGATAGTTTGGGGTAACAGGACAGGACGTTGGCCCCAAGCCCCTTCTACTATCGTTGCACCGGTTCGATACAGAGATCTCCTGTTTTTCCAAAATACTCTACTCAATGTTACTGAGCAGTCAGAAGTTTCAATTTCTCAAGATTTCTTTGCACAAATTAACGCAGACTGTTCAGCTTATAGAAGCACCAGTTTTTTAGCAATTCCTGCGGCTCCGGTCTACGCGATAGATAATGAGAGGCTTTACGCGACATGTTCCACTGCTTGGCAAGAAATTAAGAGCCTGAATTTGGTTAGTTGGTCTTTGGGGCCTATCGGAACCTTAAGTAAAAAAGTCATTTCATTGCCCCCTTCAAGGTCAGGGTACACGGTTTTAAATTCATCTCAAGTCTATAGCCCAGCGAGAATCACTTTGCGCGCTCGTTCCGGCAACGAGTTATTGAGTTGCTCAGAAACCGAGTGCACGAGATTCTTCATTTCCAATGCTTATACATACGCAATTCTTGATGACGCGGGCATAGCAATATTGCTCACTCAGCAGGACCTTACTTCACCGATGCTTGCGATTCGAGTAGCCAAAGCCCATTAGAGGATTTTCGACAAACCTTTGATGCCGAGAGTGGGCTRTTCCAGAATTGGCATCGGGAGTACAACCCGAGGATTGGGCGGTATATGCAGTCCGATCCCATTGGACTGGCGGGTGGCATCAATACCTTTAGCTATGTGGAGGGCGATCCGTTGAGACTAGTGGACCCGTCGGGTCTGGATACAACCGTGGTGTGCCGGCCTGTGAACGATCCGAAGGCTCGCCGGCTTGGCGCTAAACACTGCTTCGTCGTCGTGTGGCATTGGAAAGACGTGTGTGGCGTTCGGGTAAAGATTGTGGATGGTCAATACAGCCTGGCAGGCGGGCGAACTATGTTCAATCAAGGAAGCAATGCGCCCACGTACGTTGACGATCGGAATGCATGGAACGGTGGAGCCCCGGCTGAAGCATACGAAGTGCCTCCGCCAGCGGGGGTGTCTGGACCGGATTTTGATAGAGAGGTTATGCGACAAGCCGAAGGATATGACTCGATCCGACCGTACGACGCGAAATTTGGACCCAACTCGAACACCGCTACTCAGCAATCTGTTGAAAGAGCTGGTGGTACGGTTCCAAATATTTCGGGCGCCTATGGGCAGAACTGGACACCTGCGAAGCCGAGTCCGTTCGGCGCCGGACTGTGGCGGTGAAAATCATGGAACAACTTGCAGATAGTGATATGGACGGCAAACGACGAGGCCGAGTCATGCGCTGGTCGATACTGGGAGTGCTGACTGGAATCATTCTGCTCACTTTAGCGCAGCAGATATTTTTTCCTGTAATTTCCTTCAAGCGAACGGAGTTACTT
>NZ_JBFUAZ010000797.1:0-1539 GCF_056406035.1 Polaromonas sp. P1_E1_2
TCACGGAATCCTCTTAAAATTGAGGGTTTCCACCGATTAGCCCCAAATAACATGACTCACATCGTCTCCGAATCGTGCATCCGCTGCAAATACACCGACTGTGTGGATGTCTGCCCCGTGGATTGCTTCCGGGAAGGCCCCAACATGCTGGTGATCGATCCGGACGAATGCATCGACTGCGCCGTCTGCATCCCCGAGTGCCCGGTCAATGCCATCTACGCCGAGGAAGACGTGCCGGCCGACCAGGTTGCATTCATTCAGCTCAATGTGGAATTGAGCCGCGCTGCAGGCTGGAAAAGCATCACCAAGCGCAAGGATGCCCTGCCCGACGCCGAGGAATGGAAAGACAAGACGGGCAAACTGTCCGAATTGGTCCGCTAAGCCCTACTAAGCCGGTTCATTCGGCTTATCCGGCCTGAAGCCACCGGCACCTCGCCCTCCCCGAGCCGCCACGCGCGTTGCAAAGCGCCCCAGGAACCATGGAACCTCAACTGAACCAAGAAGTGATCAATACCGCAGCGCAGCACGACGGCCCCATCGAAACCGATGCGGTGATTGTGGGCGCCGGGCCCGTAGGCCTGTTTCAGGTGTTTGAGCTCGGCCTGCTTGAGATCAAGGCCCATGTGATCGACTCGCTGGCCTACCCGGGCGGCCAGTGCATTGAGCTTTACCCCGACAAGCCGATTTACGACATTCCGGCCGTGCCCGTGTGCACCGGCAAGGAGCTGACCGACAACCTGCTCAAGCAGATCGAACCCTTTGGCGCGACCTTTCATTTCGGCCAGGAAGTCAGCGTGGTTGAAAAGCAGCAGGACGGCCGCTTCTTTGTCGAAACGTCAAAAGGCACGCGCTTCCTGACCAAAACCATTTTCATCGCAGCCGGTGTGGGTGCCTTCCAGCCCAAGCTGCTGCGCGTGGACGGCCTGGAGAAATTTGACGAAAGCCAGCTGTTTTACCGCGTGAAGAGCCCCGCCGACTTTGCCGGCAAGAACCTGGTGATTGTGGGCGGCGGCGATTCCGCGCTTGACTGGACGCTGAACTTTGTCGCCGAGGGCCCGAACAAGGCCGAGAGCGTGATCCTGATCCACCGCCGCGACGGCTTCCAGGCGGCGCCTGCCAGCGTGGCCAAAATGCGCGAGCTTTGCGACGCCTACGAGATGCAGTTCATCGTGGGCCAGATCACCGGCTACGAAGAAAAAGACGGCAAGCTGACCGGCGCCAAGGTCACCGGCTCCGACGGCGTGACGCGTGTCGTCCCGCTGGACGTGCTGCTGGTGTTCTTCGGCCTGTCACCCAAGCTCGGACCGATCGCCAACTGGGGCCTGGACATCGAGCGCAAGCAGCTCAAGGTAGACACCGAGAAGTTTTCCACCAATGTTCCGGGCATTTTTGCAGTCGGCGACATCAACACCTACCCCGGCAAGAAGAAGCTGATCCTCAGCGGCTTCCATGAGTGCGCGCTGGCAGCTTTTGGCGCGGCTCCCTTGATCTTCCCGGACAAGAAGATCCACCTGCAATACACCACGACCAGCCCGAAAC
>NZ_JBFUAZ010000798.1:0-1534 GCF_056406035.1 Polaromonas sp. P1_E1_2
GCGCAAAAAAGCTCACACGCAGCTCTTCCAGCAACCAGCGGAATTCCTGCATGCGCGCATCCACCGCGCCTTTTCGCTCAGCCACCAGCCGCCAGTAACGCTGCTCCTGCGGTCGCAACTCGGCCATCCGTGCAGCATCACGTGCCGGGTCGGCGCGCCATTTTTCCAGCCGCAACGTGATGGCCTTGAGGTAGCGTGAGAAGTGCTGCAGTTGCCCATAAGGTGTGGCCGTCAGAAAGCGTTTGGGTACCAGGCGCTGCAGTTGCTGGGCGGCATCTGCCGCGGCTTCGGCGGCATTTTTAGTGTCCTTGATCTTGCGTTGGGCCACAGCGAACTCGGTCAGGATGCCGGCAGCCAGCCGGGCCATCTCGCTGGCAATCAAGGTCAGGCGCCCTCGCCCATCGTCGATGCGTTTTTTGAACTCGGCTTCGTGCGTCGGCAACGGGTCGAGCAAAAAGGCGCGGTCCAACGCCACTTCGATGATCTGCTCGCGCAATTCCTCCAGCGTACCGCCGCCGGAATTGTCGGCGGCGCGGCCCACCAGCATGTAGCTGGTGGCCATTTTCTGCAGTTCAGGCAGGTTCTTTTCCAGGTACTTCAGCGCATCCTTGATCTGCAGCGAGAACAGCCGGCGCAAGCCGGCGCGGTGCTTCGCGGCCGCCACATCGGGTTCGTCAAACACCTCGATCGTCACCGCGTCGCCCAGATCAATGAGCGCCGGAAACCCGATCAGCGTCTGCGAACCCTTGCGGATTTCCATCAGCTCCGGCAACTCGCCAAAGCTCCAGCTGGTGTAGCGCTCCGGCGCTCTGGGCGCTATCTTTTCAGGAGCTGCTTGCGCGCGTCCTGATTGGGCTGGAGGCCGATTTGATACTGAATTTTCGGGGGATAACGTCTTTTCGGACCCAGATTCGGGTGCTTTTGCCAGGTTTTTGAGTCCCGCCAGCGCCTGGAAGGCACCCCGTGCCTGCGAGCCCAGCTCGCCCTTGAGCGCGCCCAGGTTACGGCCTGCACCCAGCTGACGGCCATGCTCGTCGACTATGCGGAAGTTCATGAACAGGTGCGGCGGCAGCATGTCCAGCTTCATGTCATTGCGCTTGACGTCCAGCGAAGTCGCGTCGCGCACCAGCTTGAGCACCGCGTCAGTCAGCGAGCCGCTGCCGAACACCTCGGGCTGCAGCAACTGCTCCGTCATGCGGGCGGCAGTGTCGGACAAGGGCACCAGGCGCGAGCGCGGGCGCTGGTGCAGCGTCTTGATCAGCGCCTGGACCTTGTCCTTGAGCATGCCGGGCACCAGCCACTCGCAGCGCTCTTCATTAACCTGGTTGAGCGCGAACAATGGCACGTCCACCGTCACGCCATCGCGCGCGTCGCCGGGTTCGTGCAGGTAAGTCACCAGGCAATCCACGCCGCCCATTCGCAGTGTCTTGGGAAACGACTGGGTGGTAATGCCTGCAGCCTCATGCCGCATCAGTTCTTCGCGCGTCAAGAGCAGGAGCTGCGGCTGCTTTTTGACTTCCTCCTTGTACCAATG
>NZ_JBFUAZ010000799.1:0-1528 GCF_056406035.1 Polaromonas sp. P1_E1_2
CCGGTGATCTGTGCGCCGCCGGTGTTGATGAAGTTGTTGACATCAATGTTGCCCGTGGTGGCAATGAGCGAGCCCACATTGATCACGGCGTTTTGCCCGAACATCACACCATTGGGGTTCATCAGCATCACTGTTCCGTTGGCCGAAAGGCTGCCCAGTATTTGGGAAGGGCTGGCGTCACCGGTCACGCGGTTCAGCATGGCCGAGCTTGCGTTGGGCTGGTTGATCTGCACCATCTTTCCGGGGTTGATGTCGAACGAGCCCCAGTTAACCACGGCGCGGTCGGTTCCCTGGTTGATGGTGAGCTGGTTGCCCGAAACCGAGCCTGAGGCCGTGCCGGAAAACACCGTGCCGTTCTGGGGAAGGCCTGCGCCACCGGCGATGTCAACCGGCCAGCCTGGCGGCGAGAACAGCATGGCGACCGCCGCCGGAAGGGCCTTCAGCGCAAAAGATCGCCGGCGCCGGCCGGAAGTGGAAGCACTCGGGGAGTTCAGCTTAGCGTTCATGGATCACCTCTTGAGGCAAAGAAAAGTCATTGAACAAATCATCAAAAGCGCACCAGCAGCGTGCCCAGCAGCCGGGGGTCTTTTCCGTGGGGCTGGTAACTCGCGATGGGTTTGGTCAGGGGCCAGGCGATCTCCACCGCAGCCACCACGTTCCGTGGAAGGAAGAGGCGAGTCCCCAGCCCTGCCGATGCCAGGCTCTGGCTGTTGGGCATGCCCACACAAGTACAGCCCACCGTCCAGACCTTGCCGATGTCATAGAAGGCAAAGAGCTGCCATGACCTGAAGCCCGCGAAGTCCGAGGAACCGGAATAACGAGGTTCGGCGCGAAACGCCAGCCCGCGCTCACCCACCAGTTCAGCAGGCTCGTAGGCCCGCCCAAACCGCCGGCCGCCCACCGCATATTGCTCCGACGAAAGCAGGGGGGTGTTGGCCCACTGCCCGCTCAGGCCCAGCGTAAGTGCAAGGTTCGAAGCAAGAGGCTGGGTACGCTCGTAATCGAAGGTAAGTTTGTTGAACACCCCTTTGGCCCCTGCCCGGCTTTTGAGCGGATCGGATTCCTGGGTGCCACCCAGTCCCTGGCTGAAATCCACATCCAGCGAGTTCTGCCCGCCCAGGCGGTCAAGCACTCGCCACCCAAGCCCCAGGCGCAGCACACGGAGATGATCTTCAATTACCCGGGTGCCCAACACATCGGTTTGCACGTCGGTGTGCTCATACGTTGCCCTTGCAGTCACGCTCTCATTGCGGGTCCGAAGCAGCGGATACGCAGCAGAGACCGTCGTCGTGTCCGCGTTGCCACGCATATCAAACGGCGTCAGGATGTCGCCCGGACGTGTGCGAGCCCTGGACACGGCAGCGGACAGTTTGAGACCCTCTGTCGTGACTACCTGGCTATAGGAAATTTGTGCATAGGCCAGCTCGGAGTTGCCGCTGCTCATGCCCCGAAAGCGCCACTGGTCGTTGACGCCCAGCAACTGGTTGATGTTCACTTCCACGCCGATCTCGGCGGGGCCGAGGTATTT
>NZ_JBFUAZ010000800.1:0-1527 GCF_056406035.1 Polaromonas sp. P1_E1_2
CGTCCGCTATTTGCGCCCCTGAGAGGAAATTCTCCGGCGCGCGCTGTAAAAAACGGCTCAGCATAAAGGGCGTTCTTTCGGTTCAGGCGTCTTGGGAGGCGGATCGCGGCGACAGGCTTTCGGCCGGCGACAATCCGCCCGGYTCATCCAGCTCGATGGCGATCTGGGTGCAGACACTGCGGCACAGCGCCACGGCTTTTTCGCTTTGAACGCGGTAAATCACCTGGGTGCCTTCCTTGCGCTTGGCCAGCACACCGGTGCGGTACAGCACGGCCAGRTGCTGGGAAAGATTGGGCTGGGTGGTGTCGATCTCCGCCAGCAACTCATTCACGGACTTTTCACGTTCGCACAGGGCGCTCAAGACACGCAAGCGCATCGGCGTCGCGAGCACAGCGAACAACTCGGCCGCCAGCTCAAACACACGGCCCCTCTCGACTTGCGCACTGGTCTGGATCATCTCGTTCATAGCGATTTATTCTTAATATAAGTAATTGCTGATATTAAGCCTGAAGCCGCCTCAAAAAACCCGTAAATACCCTAGGCACGCAAGGCGAACACGTAAATATGACCAACCGACCCGCCAAACGCCGAAAAGGTGTTGCCTCCATGCACTTGCGCAGGGCGGCAAAGGTGTAAAAAAGCGTTGAAAGACCCCTCATCGTGATATAAAACTTTTGTTACTTACGAGTTGTTACCCGGGACCGGTAAAACCCAATACTTATGTCTTCAAAAAAACCCTTCATCTTCAAAAGTACCGGCATCCTTCTCGCCGTCATGATGGCCGCTGCAGCGCATGCGGAAGTCGATGCACTGGTCAGTCAGGCGCGTACGCTGCTCGACCAGAGCCAGGCACAAAAAGCCTTCGATCTGCTTGAGCCCCAGGAAACCGCACGCGCAGGCGACCCCGACTTCGACACGGTGCTGGGTATCGCCGCCAACGACACAGGGCAATTCACCCGCGCCATATTCGCGCTCGAACGCGTGCTGGCGGTGCAGCCGGCCAACTCCCGTGCGCGCGCGGAGCTTGGACGGGCACTTTTTGCCGTCGGGGACAACGCCGGCTCGCGCAAGGTGTTACTGGAAGCCAAACAAGACAACATCCCGACGGAGGCCGCCGCCACCATCGACCAGTTCCTGCAAGCCATTGATCGCACGGAAGAAGCCGCCCGCTCGTCCGTCAAACCGTACCTGGAAGCCAGCGTCGGCTACGACACCAATGTCAACAGCGGCCCCGGCAATCCCAATGTCGCGGTTCCGCTTTTTGGCGGCGCAATTTTCACCCTCAATGCTTCGGGTGTTGAGACCAAAGATGCCTTCATGACCCTGGGCGGCGGGCTGTCAGCCCGTTACGTCGTCGACCCGCGCTGGTCGTTGATCGCGAACGCCAGCGGGAATTCGCGCATCAATGCCAAGTACAACGACTTCAACACCGGCCAGGTTGATGTCAACGCCGGTGCCAGCTACCGCTACGAAAAGCACGAATTCACCGGTGTCGTGCAGGCCGGCAGCTATACCGTCGCCGGATCC
>NZ_JBFUAZ010000801.1:0-1526 GCF_056406035.1 Polaromonas sp. P1_E1_2
TGGGTGGGCAGGGCGATGGTGCGCCGGGCCCGCGGCCTATGTATGGGCCGCAGTATTACGGCTGCTTTGTGCGGGACCTGGATGGGCACAAGATTGAGGCGCAGTTTTCGGATACATCTGCGGGTTGATGTAACGCTGGTCTTAAGCCAAACAGGCCGTTTGACCAAGCAGAACCTGCGCGAGCAGCTATTTAATTTATAGCAAGCCGGTTTGCTTTCGCTTCGCCTTGTCGCGCTTGGGTACGGGGTGCTGTCTGACATGGGCGGGCATTCGGGGTTTTCAGAATGGTTGTTACGCGGGTTGGTGTTGCCTTGTTTGCACGCTGGCCCTTGTTCAACCCCTTTATCTGGAGACAGACCATGCCGAACAAACAGAACGCCAAAAACAAACAGGGCCAGCAGAACAAACAACTCGCACCCGATGACGCGCGCAACCAGGCCGGCGGCGCGATGGAGCAAGACGGCACACCCAAAGCATCGGGCCACGGCGGCAAGGTTGAAAACGACTTCAACCAGATGGGTGAACAAAAACCCACGCAGAAGAACGAAGGCCAGCGCACGGCCAATAGCCGCAGTGACCGGGAGTCGCATGTGGGCGGCAGCAACCAGCTGCAGTCGCGCCGCGGCACGACGGGGCGTTGACGTGGCTGCCGGCACGTTCAGCCGCGCGGCGGGGGTGAAGGCCGGCGAATTTGATCACCACAGTGGCGACCACCTGACGCTGGACAGCGCGAAGATTTACTTTGAGGTTCACGGTGATAACGCGGACCCGCCGCTGCTGTTTTTGCACGGCGGGCTGGGCACGATGAAGGACTTCAACAGCGTCTTGCCGCTGCTGCAGAAGCGCTTCAGGGTGATCGGCATCGACAGCCGGGGCCATGGCAAGTCAACCTTGGGCACGGCGGGCGTAACCTACCAGCGGCTGGCGCTTGACGCTGCCGCTGTGCTGCAGCACCTGGGCGTTGAGCGCTGCAGCGTGGTGGGTTTCAGCGACGGCGGCATCACGGCGTTGCGCATGGCCGCAGAAGGCGGGTCGCCCGTCGACAAGCTGGTTGCGATTGGCACCGACAAGATGCTCAAGGCCGACGACCCGGTGCGCAAGCTGCTGGGCGGCGTTACGGCGCAAAGCTGGACGAAAAAATTCCCCGAGTCGGTGGCGCTGTACAACGCGGTCAACCCGCAGCCCGACTTTGCGGCGCTGATTGATGCCGTCGTGCCGATGTGGCTGGACGACGGCCCCAGCGGCTACCCGGGCGAATGCGTCAGGCAGATCAATTGCCCCTTGCTGGCAATTCGCGGCGACGAAGACCACCTGGTGTCGCGTGCCAGTGTGTTTGAGCTGGCGGAGCAGGTGCCCGGCGCGAAGCTGCTGAACATTCCGTTTGCCGGCCATGAGGCGCACAAGGACCAGGCCGAAGGGGTGATGGCGTGCGTGAACCGGTTTCTGGAATGAAATAACGGCCATTTTCATCACGAAAAGTGGCTGCAGCCCTGGCAGAACGTGCGCGAGCAGCTATCAATACCATA
>NZ_JBFUAZ010000802.1:0-1525 GCF_056406035.1 Polaromonas sp. P1_E1_2
GATGAAAAGCGGGCCGTGGGGCTCAGGCAACTCGACCAGTAAATGATGCTCTTCAGTGGTGAGCCGGTCCCAGGTCTGGGCTTCGGTCAGCAGCAACCTGAGCACGCGGTCTTCACGACTGGCCGGCAGGATACGGCCAGCCACGCGGCGTGGAGCCCGGGCGCCGAAGCTGCGTCCCGCCGTTGACGATGCCGGGAAATAGTTGCCAGAGGGCTCGGACGAGGTGTAATCGGGCTCCTCGCGAAAATCCGGCAGATAGTCCGCAGGGCCGGACATGTCCTGGGAAGCGCCTGATGCTGAGGATGATTCCGGCTTCTGGCCCTTATTGGACGTGCGTAAGCTGCTATTATTTTTATAGCTGCCCTTGGAGGTCGCAGGTTGCCAAAGCTGCATCAGTTCGCGGCTGTCAATCAATACCCTGTCGGCAATTTCAGCCAGCAGCTGGCGTTTCAATGCGCCATCGGGCATCAGGTTCCACAGCGGGCGGGCGTTGCTGGCCATGTGGGCGCGGCCCTCGGCGGTGTCCAGGTCGCAGCCCTCGGCGGCGGCCTCCAGCAGGAAGCGGCTGAGCGGCACGGCCTTGCTGACATAGGCCGCGAAGCCTTCCTGGCCGTGCTCGCGGATGTAACTGTCGGGGTCGTGTTCGGCCGGCAGGAACAGGAACTTGACGGTGCGTACGTCCGTGGCAAAGGGCAGGGCGGCGTCCAGCGCTTTTCGGGCGGCGCGGCGGCCGGCGCTGTCGCCGTCAAAGCTGAAGACGACTGAGTCGGTGAAGCGGAACAGCTTTTGCACGTGATCAGCCGTGCAGGCGGTGCCCAGGGTTGCCACCGCATTGGCAAACCCCAGCTGGGCCAGGGCCACCACGTCCATATAGCCTTCTGTGACGAGGGCATAGCCGTGTTCGCGCAGGGCGGTGCGGGCCTCGAACAGGCCATAAAGCTCCCGGCCCTTGCTGAACACAGGGGTTTCCGGCGAATTGAGGTACTTGGGCTTTTCGTCGCTGAGCACGCGGCCGCCAAAGCCTATGCATTCGCCCTTGACGTTGCGGATGGGGAACATGACCCGGTCACGAAAGCGGTCATAACGCTTGGCTTCACCGGCCTGGTTTTCTTCGCCGGGCTCGCCCGTGATGACCAGGCCGCTTTCTACCAGCAGCGGGTCGTTGTAATCCGGAAAGACGCTGGCGAGGCTGCGCCAGCCTTCAGGTGCGTAGCCCAGGCCGAAGGTCTTGGCGACTTCGCCCGAAACGCCGCGGCCCTTGAAGTAGTCGATGGCGCGCTCGGAGTTGCGCAGGGCCTTGATGTAGGCGACGCCGGCTTTTTCAAGCACGCTGGTGAGTGTGGCCTGCTGCTCGCGCATCTGGGCGGCCCGCGCCCGGTCTTGCGGGGAGACGTCGTCTTCAGGCACTTGCAGGCCGTATTGCTGGGCAAGGTCCTTGACGGCTTCGACAAAGGTCATGCCGCCGTGGTCCATCAGAAAGCTGATGGCGTTGCCGTTTTTGCCGCAGCCGAAGCAGTGATAGAAC
>NZ_JBFUAZ010000803.1:0-1524 GCF_056406035.1 Polaromonas sp. P1_E1_2
CTGTTTGAAGGCCAGGTGGTGTCGCCGCACTACGACTCGATGCTGGGAAAGCTGGTGGCGCATGCCGCGACACGTGATCAAACCATAGACCAGCTGGTGGCGGCGCTGGGCCGCACCGAAGTGCTGGGCCTGCCCACCAACCGGCAGTTTTTGTTGGCTTGCCTGGCTCATCCGGTGTTCCGCGCCGGGCATGCGCTGATTCCTTTTCTGGCGGAGCAGGGCGATGCGATACGCAGAGCGCTACAAAAAGAGGAGCTGCTTGCGCTTGTCCCGTATGGTCTGGTGGGCATTTTCTCTCAGGATATTGACTCAAACAGGGCCGCAAACAGCCTGCCGTGCCCCTTTCCCAGGCCGGTCCGGCTGCGCCACCACGCGCAGCTGCTGGACCTGCGCGTACGTGAGTTGGGCGGAAGTGCGCTGGAAATCGAAACGGGCGGCGAGGTGTTGCAGGCGGTGATCACGCAGGGACCCGATGGTGCTCTGACGGTAGGCACAGGCCAGACCGGGCAGCGCATATCGGCGGTTCGCCTGAAGGAATCTTCCGGGCAACCCGGTGCACGCTGGCATGTGCAGACGGGCTCTGTGGACCTGTTCCTGGAAGATTCCACCTTTGCGCCGCCGGCATCCGGCGGTGTTGCAACCGCGCGGGAGTTGCGGGCGCCCTTCAACGGCAAGGTGATTGCTGTCCATGCGGCGCCAGGCCAGGCCGTGAAGCGCGGCGACACGCTGCTGGTGATTGAATCCATGAAGCTGGAGCACGCGGTCAATGCCCCGCACGATGCCGTGCTGGCGGCTGTGATGGCAGAGGTGGGTCAGCAAACAAGTACCGGGCAGGTGTTGCTGAGGTTCGATGAGGCCAAAGCATGAGAACCCGGAAAATCAGGAAAGATTTCGCTGCACGACAATTGACGCCATGACCAAAGCACAGCCCACCCCCGCCGGCGCGATTGAGTTCGAGCCGGAATTTGTCGCCAGCCTCAAAGAGCTGTTCGAGGAAAAAATCGTTTTCAACAAGTTGCTGGGGCTCAAGATCACCTCGGTGACGGCGGAACGGGTCACCGCCCGCATTGACATGCGCAACGAGCTGATAGGCCACTACGCCCACAACCGCATCCACGGCGGCGTGATCAGCGCCGGTCTGGACGCCATGGGCGGGCTCGCCGTGATGGCGGCCATAGGCGCGCGCCACATGGACGAATCGCCGATGCAGCGGCTGCACCGCTTTGCCAAGCTGGGCACCATCGATCTGCGGGTGGATTATTTGCGGCCTGGCATCAGTGAATTTTTTGAGTTGCGGGCTGAGGTGATGCGGCTGGGGTCTCGGGTGGCGAGTACGAGGATGGAGTTTCTGGGGGCTGACGGTAAGTTGTTTTCTACTGGGGCTGGGGCTTATATCGTTTCTTAAGGATCTGCTTTTTGCTGAGTGTTGCTGGCCGGGGGTAGCCCGGCGGCTACTCACTTTTCTTTTGCTTCGCCAAAAGAAAAGTAAGCAAAAGAAAAGGCGACCCTGCTGTCTGCGTCCCT
>NZ_JBFUAZ010000804.1:0-1523 GCF_056406035.1 Polaromonas sp. P1_E1_2
ACATAAACGATGCGCCGCGCATCCCCTTCGCCCTTTATTCTTTCCCCGATAGCTCAAGCTGTCTCCACGCTGGTGGTTTGCGCAGCACTGGGGATGACCGGTGCCGGGACGGCGCTCGCCCAAACTCCGGCTGCGTCACCTGCTCCTCTTCAGGGCGCTTCCGCCGTCCCCTCCGCAGACCCGCCCGCAGGCGACACCCCGAAACTCAAGTCTTCGCCCCAGCTGGCCGAGCAGGTTTCCAGCGACCCGCAGGACAAGGGCCCCACATTTGTTTTTGGCGACCGGATTTCCGGCCGCCCCGATCTTGAGACCGTGATTGACGGCAATGCGGAATTGCGCCGCGGGTCTACCGCCATCCGCGCGGACCGCATTGAGTACTACCAGCCCGAAGACCAACTTAAAAGCCGCGGCAATGTTCGCATCAACCGGGCGGGCAACAGGTTTGAGGGTCCCGAGCTGGAGATCAAGCTGGACCGGTTTGAAGGCTTTTTCACGACGCCGGCCTACCGCTTCCTCAGCAACAGCGGAAACGGCCAGGCGGAGCGGATCGATTTCATCGATGAAGGCCATTTGACGGCCCAGCGCGCCAGCTACACCACCTGCGAGCGCAATGACGAGGCCAGCTGGGAGCCCTCATGGGTATTGCGCGCCAGAAGCTTCGAGTTTGACCTGGACCGCGAAGTTGGCGTTGCCAATGGAGCCGTTGTGCGTTTCAAGGATGTGCCTATCCTGGCTTTCCCCCGGGTGAGTTTTCCGTTGAGCGACAAGCGCAAGTCGGGTCTTCTGCCGCCCTCCATCGGCATGGGCTCAATCAACGGGTTTGAGTATCGGCAACCTTATTACTTTGATATTGCGCCCAATCGGGACGCGACATTTTCACCGGCGATCATGACCAAACGCGGGGTGGACCTCGCCGGCGAATTCCGCTACCTGGAGCCGAAGTACACAGGCGAACTGCAGGGAAACTTCCTGCCCGGCGACAAGTTGCGCAATCGTGACCGCTGGTCCTACAGTTATCAACACGTTGGTGCCTTCAGCAGCGGCCTGTCATCCGTCGGCGACCTGGGCATCAACCTCAACATGAACCGGGTGAGTGACAACGATTATTGGCGTGACTTTCCAGCTCTCAAGGGGGCGACCACCCAGCGCCTTCTGCCCCAGGACGCGAGTTTGTCGTGGACCCGCGGGTTCTTTTCTTCGTCCATGCGAACGCTCAAATGGCAGACATTGCAGGATGTCACTTCGCCCATCGTTCCGCCTTACGACCGCCTGCCCCAGTTTGCAGCGGCGTACACCCGTGTGGATGCGCCGGTGGTGGGATTGGGCAATGGCTTTGCCTGGTCGGTGGAGGGCGACTTCACCCGTTTTTCCGCAGATCGTCAGCTCACCAACCAGCCCAATAGTGACCGGGCATTCACGCGGCTGCAACTGAGCCGCCCCTGGCTGCTGCCTGCGGGGTACATCACCCCCAAAGTGCAGCTGCATGCCACGAGTTACAAATTTGATTCAGCGTTGCCCAATGG
>NZ_JBFUAZ010000805.1:0-1523 GCF_056406035.1 Polaromonas sp. P1_E1_2
ATCTGTGGCTGCCTTCGCCTCGCTCAACGACATGGCTGCAGTCTCTTGAAGCAACTTGGAATGAGAAACCTTGAGGAAGCCGGCTTCCCAGCCAGTGATGATGACGGTGTGCATTTGACGGCCTGATTCTTGAATTGATGCGAGAGTCTGGGCAAATGTTAATCTGCAATTTTGGGTCCTATGCCGGGCCACTATTCAATTGGACAAGAAAGTTGCAGTTATGAGCTTCGGAAAAACCACCCCCATCCTTCGCATCTTCGATGAAGCCAAGGCCAAGGAGTTTTACATCGACTTCCTCGGCTTCAAGGTCGATTGGGAACATCGCTTTGAGCCCGGCATGCCGCTCTATCTGCAAATCTCCAAAGGCGGCTGCGTGCTGCATTTGTCGGAGCACCACGGCGACTGCAGCCCGGGCGCGGCGATGCGGATTGAAACGGATGGGCTTGATGCGTATCACCAGCAGCTTTTGGCGAAGAACTACAAGCACGCCCGTCCCGGAATTGAAGACACAGCGTGGGAGAGCCGGGACATGTCGATCAGGGACCCTTTTGGTAACCGGCTGACATTTACCAATGCCATCAGCACCTGACCTCACCTCTTTCATCCGCTTCACTTGACTGCACTTTGCAAACCGGGCGAATCTCACGCAGGAGCGCTCTAAACMCCCAAATCTTGACTGCCGTCAAGAACGCCGTGTCAGGTGGRGCCYCAYTCTTGATTTYCGTCAAGAATACTTCGTTGCCTACAGATTCACCATGAGTGCTGCTGAAGGAAACACCCATGACCTCGACCCACGCGCCCCCTCTTCCAGGCCTCGCCTTACGCTGTTACCGGCTGACGCCGGGAGGCCGCGCCTGTGTGGACACGGTCAATACCAAAGCGCAGACCACGGGCTCGTTGTCGCGCTACCTGCACGATGTACTGGAGATGTGCGGCACGGGCGTGTGGTTTGAGCAGTTGCAGCAGTTCATGCCGCCGCGATCACTTGATGAATCCTTGCGTTCGTTGCTGGCGTCGGGCCTGATTGAAGCCGTGGATGCGGGCGAAGTGCCTGTGCACCTGCCCCCTGCGAGGCGCCGCACACCGTCGATGTTGGGCGACCTGACGAACGCCTGAGATGCCCTGGAGTCAAAGAAGGGGCGTTTATAAGTAAAAAAGGCTTCCAGCCCATACGTGAAAAGCACGAGCAGCTATTAAATCAATAGCGGCCCGAAATTCAACTTTCTTCAGCCTGCACCAGCAACGCTGCTTGCGCCGGCAGCTCGGCCAGCAGCACCACCTGTCCTGGCGTGATCACCAGGTCGGGCTTGAAGCTGTCTTCTGCGGCAAGCCCTGCGCGTTGCCACCGAAGCTTCACCACGCGCTCCTGCAGGCGCAGCGTGATCTCAAACGAGGGCCATTGTGCCGGCACGCGGGGCGACAGCGACAGCGCGCCTTGCTGCACCTTGAGGCCCAGAATGTTTTCCATTGCCGCGCGGTGCAGCCACGCAGCCGAGCCGGTGTACCAGCTCCAGCCGCCGCGG
>NZ_JBFUAZ010000806.1:0-1510 GCF_056406035.1 Polaromonas sp. P1_E1_2
CCGCAAGGACATGGGCGTGCGCGGCGCCGTGGCCGTGATGTTCAACAAGCGCTTCCTCAAATCCAAGAAAGCCGCCACCTCCAACTGGGCCAATGAACGGCTGACGGAAGCGCAGATCATTTACGCGGCCAACGATGCCTATGGCGCGCTGCGGGTGTACAAAGCGCTGGGGCTGGGGTAGGCGCGGCCGCAATACGCTACCAAATTGATAGCTGGTCGCGCTTATCCACAAAGGATTTCAACCGATTTTTACTTAAAAATCCTGACGGCAAAAATTATCTTGATTTTTATCTTTATCTTTAGAAGGAAACAACCATGAAAACACTGTTCCCCCTGCTCGCCTGCGTCCTGATCTCCGGTTGCGCCGCCGAACTGGTCAGCGTCAATGAAAAGCAGATTGTGGTCAAAGCCCGCCCGTCGAAATTGGGCGAAGCCACCGACATCGCTGAAATGGAATGCCAGAAGCGCGGCCTGCATGCCCGGCTGGTGACAAAGCCGACCCCCGAGCAGTACGGGTTTGAGTGCGTGCGCTGAGTCACGCATCCACGCAGCAAGTCGAAGAAGTCGAAGAAGTCGAAGAAAGCGAGGAGATGGCATGCAACAACTTCTGAAGTTCTGCAGGATCTTTTGGCTGCTGCTGCCCGTGCTGGTGTGGCCCGGCGGCGGCGCTTGGGCGGCCGATATACATGTGATGACCTCGGGTGGTTTTACCGCCGCCTACAACGAACTGGTGCCGGCCTTTGAGCGTGCAACCGGGCACAAGGTCATTGCCGCTTATGGCGCGTCCATGGGCGACGCGCCGGACGCCATCCCGAACAGGCTGGCGCGCAAGGAGCGGGCCGACATCGTGATCCTGGCGGCGCCGGCGCTGGATGCGCTCGTGAGCCAGGGCAAGGTGCAAGCCGGCAGCCGGGTGGACCTGGTGCGCTCACTGATCGGCATGGTGGTACGCGCAGGTGCGCCCAAGCCGGACATCAGCACGGTCGACGCGCTCAGGCGCACGCTGCTGGACGCGCGGTCCATTGCCTACTCGGCCAGCGCGAGCGGTGTCTATATTTCGACCGAGCTGTTCCAGCGCCTGGGAATTTCCGCGCAGGTGGCAGGCAAAAGCACCAAAATACTCAGCGAGCGGGTGGGCAGCGTGGTGGCCCGCGGCGATGCCGAACTGGGCTTCCAGCAGGTCAGCGAACTGCTTCCGGTTCCGGGCATCGACTATGTGGGGCCGCTGCCGGATGAAGTGCAGCGCGTCACCGTGTTTTCAGCAGGCATTGCCGCCGATGCTGTCGAGCAGGATGCCGCACGTGCATTGATTCGTTTCTTTACCACTGCGGCGGCCGCGCCCGTCATCCGGAAAACCGGGCTGGAACCTGTCACCGCCCCATGATGGCGGGCCCTGCGGGCATCAGGGGTAGTAGAGTTGCTCCAGCCGCGCGGCTTCGGTGTAGATCGACGGCAGCGTGATGTTGCGGGCAACCAGGGCGGCAGCGCGCAAACCCACGCTGTAGCGCGC
>NZ_JBFUAZ010000807.1:0-1499 GCF_056406035.1 Polaromonas sp. P1_E1_2
GGCGACGCCGGGGGCGACGGAAAACGCCAGTCCCTCGGCCTGCCCCAACCCATGGTACGGATCCTGGCCGAGGATGACCACGCGCACGTCTTCGGGCGGCGTGAGCTCCAGCGCGCGCAGCGGCTGGGGCGGGAAGATCGTCGCGCCTTCCGCCAGGCGGCCTCGCAAAAAGCCCAGCAACCTCTGGCCGGTCGGACTGCCAAAAAATGCATCGGTAGTCGGCCGCCAGCCGGGCGCCACCGGCCATGCGGCGGGGTCAGCAGTGGTGAGCCGATTGGGCAAGGGCGCCTTCATGGCGTCAAGCAGCTGGTTCATGGCTTTACAGCCTATCTTTTACCGAACAATTGAGCCAGCGCAAGGCCGGGTTCTTCCGCGCGCATGAATGCCTCGCCGACCAGGAATGCATTCACACCTGCCTGGCGCATGCGCTGCACGTCCGCTGGCGTGGCAATGCCCGACTCGGTAATCAGCAGGCGGTCCGCCGGCACCCTGGCCAGCATGCCCAGCGTGGTGTCCAGCGAGACCTCGAAAGTTTTGAGGTTGCGGTTGTTGATGCCGATCAGCGGCGTCTTGAGCTTGAGCGCACGCTCCAGTTCGGCTTCGTCGTGTACCTCGACCAGCACCGCCATGTCCAGCGACATCGCCAGCGCTTCAAGCGATTGCATCTGCGCGTCGTCCAGGCAGGCCGCAATCAACAGAATGCAATCGGCACCCATGACGCGCGCTTCATACACCTGGTAAGGATCCACCATGAAGTCTTTGCGCAGCACCGGCAGACTGCAGGAGGCCCGCGCCTGCTTCAGGTAATCAATGCTGCCCTGGAAGAACTGCTTGTCGGTCAGCACCGAAAGGCAGGCGGCGCTGATCTCGCCATCACCTTCGGCATAGCTTTGCGCGATATCGGCTGGAATGAAGTCGGCGCGCAGCACGCCTTTGGACGGGCTGGCCTTCTTGATTTCGGCAATCACCGCGGGCTGACCCGCTGCGATCTTGGCGCGCAGCGCACCCACAAAGTCACGCGTCAGGACACGCGATTCGGCATCTTCGCGCATCACGTCCAGCGGTTTGCGGCGGATGGCATCGGCAATTTCTTGGCGTTTGACGGCGATGATTTGGTTCAGGATATCGGACATGCCCCGATTTTGGCAGATGCGGCCAGACCTCCCGCAGGAGTCCGCCTTGGCGGTGTTAGCGCAAACCCGCTACAACCGGACGCGTCCCGGCACTAGTATTTCCCTTCGCCCGCTTTGACCGCCCTTGCCTGACCGGGCTCGCGCACAAGGTGTACCTCCATCGGATAGCCATACACCCTCTCATGACCGCACTTACTGATGCCATTGAAGAAATTGTCCGTTCGGCCGGCGCCATGATGCGCAACGCCTTCAACGCGCCGGACAAGCCTGCCTATTCGCTCAAAGGCCGGCAGGACTACCTGACCGTCACCGACGGCGCGGTAGAACAGTATGTGCGCGCGGAGATCGAACGGCGCTTTCCGGGAG
>NZ_JBFUAZ010000808.1:0-1486 GCF_056406035.1 Polaromonas sp. P1_E1_2
CATATGCACGGCGACCACCACAGGAATCGCCGCAAGAAACTGCTGCCCCACTGCACTGGGAACGGCTACCGCCCTGGCCGGCGTTCAATGCGCCAATCTTGAGATGATTCCATGAAGACACTTCACATCGGAATGGCGCAGCCGCGCTACCGCCAACGCGGTTTGACACTGATCGAGCTGCTGGTCAGTCTGGTCATCGGCCTGGTCCTCGCCCTCGCGGCAGCGGCGGCATATCTGGGCACCCGCTCGGCCGCTACAGCCTCAGCCAATATGGCGATGCTCAATGAGACCGGCAAGCTTGCACTGGACATGATTGGCCGCGACCTTCAGATGGCGGGTTTCTACCCCATGATCATGTCCACCACCTCCGCGGCCTCAGGTAATTTGGGGGGATTCACCAATACCAAATACTCAACCGCCGTGGCCTATAACCAGGGGCTGTTTGGGTGCGACGGCGCGGTGTTCAATCCCACAACCAGGGCTTGCGGCAGCACGGTAGCCACTGCGCCAGATTCGGTTGTGATCAACTATTTCACCATGCCAGAGCTGGATGCATCGACCTTTGGGAGTGGGTTCGACTGCCTGAGGCAATCTGTTGACCTTGATCCCAACAATGCGGCGCAGATTGCCGATGGACGGCCGCGCTACGTATCCAACCGTTTTGGCCTGGTCGCTACCAGCTATACGGCCCAGGGCGTCGGCGGTACCACCCGGACAGTGAATACCAAGAGCCTCGGATGCAACGGCAATGGAAAAAACCCGGAAGACACCATTTATCAACCGATTTTTGAAGGCATTGAAGACATGGTGATCCGATATGGGGTGGCCGGGACAGCTGGGACGTCTCCGGAGACCTACCATACCGCTGCCGAAGTGACTGCATTGCCCGATGTCGCGGGCTTCACATCATGGCAGCGCGTAACCGCCATCAGGGTGTGTTTGCTGACCCGTACGCCGGAAAACTCGCGCACCCAGGACAAGGCAGGCTCCTTGCGCAGCTATGCCAACTGCCGGGGCGCCAACATCACCTACGCGGCCACCGACCGGACTATTTACAAGAAATACGAGCGCGTATTTGCCATTCGAAATAACTTGACAGGTATTTACTGATGCGAGCCGGCATGCCAATCACTACAGCGCGCCTCGAAAGAGGAGTGTCCCTCCCTATAGTCTTGATGTTCCTGCTGGTCATCACGATTCTCGGGACCATCGGGATGCGACGCGCAACCACGGGTGAAACGCTCTCGAGAAACCAACTCGACTACGAAGTCGCCCGCCAGGCCACAGAAGCCGCACTACGCGACGCAGAGCGCGACTTGAAATTGGCAGGCCCTCTGCGTCCCAATGCCTTGTGTGCGCGCGACGACGACAGGCCCATAAAAGAAAAAACCATGGGGCCCTACTTCGACCCAAGCTGCCCCAGAGGGCAGTGCCGGAACCCACTGGACTATTACTACACGAGCAACTACACCACCGTCACCAACCC
>NZ_JBFUAZ010000809.1:0-1486 GCF_056406035.1 Polaromonas sp. P1_E1_2
CGCGGGGGGCAGGAAGCTACACGAAGTGAGCGACCGTGGGGGCTCTATCTACTGGCTGATTTTCTTGGCCTCTTCGACCTGGTACTCGAAGTAGCGTTGGAAGCTGAAGACTATGCTGGACATCAGTGAGATAGTGCCAAACAACAGCGCAAACACCACGGCGCCTATGGTCAGCCAGTTGGTGTTGCCCGCCTGGGTGGCCGGCGTGCCCGTGTTGTGCAGCGCATTCCATTTTTCCGTTGGCATCAGGCCGTAGTAAATGGCGGTCAATGCCGTGCCGGCCAGCGTAAAGCCCAGTAGCGGAATCAGCACCCAGGCGAGGTGGTCATCTTGCCCATAAAGCCGTACGCGCTCGACTCCCCACCAGCCCAGCGCCGCTGCGATGGGGTGCAGCCAGGCCCACACGTCGCCAAGGCCGAACAGGTAAAGACGGTGCACGCCGAGTTGACCGCCGATAAAAGCGAGCCAGGCGGCGAGGGTTTTGTTTTTGGGCGCTTTAGGGGCTTTGGAGGCGGTTGCTTGCATGCGGCGATTATGCGGCGAGTGCATCCACCGGCGGCTGCGTGTCGCCTGCGCCCAAGGTCTTTTCCATGATCACAATGTCGCGCCAGGCGCCGAACTTCCAGCCGCAGGAGGTAATGGTGCCGATCTCTTTGAAGCCAAGCGAACGATGTACGCCCACCGAGCCGGCGTTGGCCGAATCACCGATCACGGCCATGGCCTTGCGTACGCCCACCGCTTCAAGCCGTGCCAGCAGCTCGGCCAGCAACGCACGGCCCAGGCCCCTGCGATGCAGGTCAGGCGCGAGGTAGATCGAGTCTTCCACTGAGAACCGGTAGGCCGGGCGGGGCTTGAACCAGTTGCCGTAGGCAAAGCCCACAATTTTTCCTTCCTCCTCGGCGATCAGGTAGGGCAGGCCTTTGGACAGTACGTCAGCCCGGCGGGTCATCATGTCGGCCACGCTGGGAGGCTCGGTTTCGAACGTTCCTGTGCTGTGCAGGACGTGGTGGCCGTAAATGGCCGTGATGGCGGGAATGTCTTCTTCGCGGCTGGGGCGTATGAGGGGCATGTCTGTCGTGGTTTCGGGGATAGGAGAAGGGCGGGGAGGTGAATTTGGGCCAAAACCGTTCCACAGGCTATAATCTCAGGCTTTGCAGCAATTCGCTGGCCGGGTGGCCATGTCGTGTGTCTCAAGCGCTGCAGAACATTGGGGTATCTACCTTACCGGTAAGCCCCACCACCCGAAGGATAAATCATGGTCGTCATTCGACTTGCACGCGGCGGTTCCAAGCACCGTCCTTTTTTCAATATTGTTGTGGCTGACAAACGCGTTCGCCGCGACGGCCGTTTCATCGAGCGCATCGGTTTTTACAACCCGATTGCCAAAGGTGGCGAAGAAGGCCTGCGCATTGCGCAAGACCGCCTGACCCACTGGATCGGTGTGGGCGCCCAGCCGTCTCCTACCGTTCTGCGCCTGGTCAAGCAA
>NZ_JBFUAZ010000810.1:0-1481 GCF_056406035.1 Polaromonas sp. P1_E1_2
GCTTCACACCGTCTTCCAGCACCGTATCCTGCAGCGCACCGCGGTCAATGCAGGTGTTGGCACCGATCTCGACATCATTGCCGATCTGCACACCACCAAGTYGCTCGATCTTCACCCACTGTCCCTGGTGCGACGCAAAGCCAAAACCATCAGCGCCGATCACCGCGCCGGAGTGCACGATACAGCGCTCCCCCACGCGGCAGCCGTCGGCCACGGTCACGCGCGCCGACAACCGGGTGTTCGCACCGATTTGCACATGCCGCCCGACGACGCAATGCTCCGCAATCCGCGCATCCGTGCCAATCACCGCGCCTTGGCCAATGCAGGCAAATGCACCGATCGAAACGCCGGACGCCACAGTGGCAGAGGGATCGATATAGGCACTGGGATGAATGTGCGGAACCACCTGCGGGGAATGCCACCGCTTCCAGAGTTGAGTGACCAACGCAAAAGCGTGGTAGGGATCGTCTGTCACGATGCAGGCGCCACGCTTGACTGCGGCCTCGCGCGCGGCGGGCGCCACAATGACGCAGACAGCCTCGGACTGCGCGAGCTTGGACAAGTATTTGGGGTGGCTGAGGAAACTCAGGTCCGCTGGACCGGCAGCCTCCAACGTAGAGAGCCGCTCTATCTGCAGGCCGGGGTCGCCGACCAGTTCGACCTGTACTGCACCGGCCAGGGATTCAACGATATCGGCAAGACGGAGTGTCACACTGCGCCTGCCATTTTCACGATGGTGATCGTGGTGAACACCCCGCAATCAACGGGCAGCGTTCAACGCCTTGATCACCTTGTCGGTGATGTCATGCTTGGGATTGACATAGACCGATTCCTGGAGAATCAGGTCGTACTTTTCCGTCTCAGCCAGCGTCTTCACAACCTTGTTCGCACGTTCGATGACCTGCTGGAGTTCTTCATTCTTGCGGGTGTTCAGGTCTTCCTGGAATTCACGGCGCTTGCGCTGGAAGTCCCGATCCTGGTCAACAAGCTGCTTTTGCCGTGAAACGCGCTGACTCTCCGCAAGCGTCGGGGCTTCACGCTCAAATTTGTCGGAGAGTGTTTTCAGCTGGGTCGCCAGATCGTTCAGCTCTTTTTCACGCTTGCTGAATTCCTGCTCAAGTTTGGTCTGGGCGGCTTTCGCGGAATTGGCCTCCCGGAAAATCCGGTCCAGATTGACAATCCCGACCTTGAACTCCTGCGCACTTGCGGAGAACCCCGCCAGTGCAATGGCAACGCCCAGGAAAATTTTGATTGAAAAATGCTTCATTAGAAAGATGTACCAATTTGGAATTGCAACCGCTCTATTCTATCGCCTGGCATTTTGCGCAGCGGCGTCGCAATAGCGATGCGCAAGGGACCCACTGGGGAAATCCAGCTGATACCAATACCTGTGGAAGCCCGCAAGTCATTTACCCGAAAACGCTCATTTTCACCAAAAACATTGCCTGCGTCCACAAACCCATAGAGGCGCAGGGTACGGT
>NZ_JBFUAZ010000811.1:0-1479 GCF_056406035.1 Polaromonas sp. P1_E1_2
AGGTGTGCCTATCTGTGTTTGGCTCACGAAGCCCGTTTTTGAATATCTCCCGGAAATTCGCAACAACTGGAACGCCGCCGATTTTCCAAACACCGTGAAAATATTGGATACGATGTTCTACGTCTCCGAGATCGCGCCGCCCAACGGTGGCGAGTTGATGCATCTTTACGCAGATGCTTTTCACAAGGTTTGGAGTGCAATTCATAAGCAGGGGCCGGAGATCGCCGCTGGAGCAATTTCCAACTGAGCACCACGCCTCGCGACAATTCCCCAGTGCCGCAATAGTCTATCCCCACAGATTTTTAGCACGCCTTTATCAATGGGCAATCTAAAGCTGCACTGGGACAAAACTCAAAGCCATTTCTACGACGAGGCTCTTTGTATGTCGTTCTTAAAAAAACCGGAATTATTGATCTTCGACTGCGACGGGGTCCTCGTCGATAGCGAGCTTATCGCAACCGCAGTGCACATCGAAGCGTTGGCGAAGTGTGGCTATATCATATCCGCTGAAGAGTATAATGATCGCTTCGTGGGAATGACTGACCAGCAGAGTTATTCAGTCATAGAATCCGAGCGAGGCCTCCGCCTACCAGAGGATCACCATGAAAGCGTGATGGCCGAAATCGCAAATCGTTACGCGCGTGATCTGCGCGCGACCAGTGGCGTTCGGCAAACGTTGCAAGCCATCAATTTGAAGAAGTGCGTGGCGTCGAACAGTGACACTGCAAAGCTCTGTTTGGCACTTGTAGTCACAGACCTACACAATTTTTTTTGGCCCCATGTCTTCAGCGCTTCGCAAGTTGCGCGTGGTAAGCCGGCTCCGGATCTCTTTTTGTTTGCAGCACAGAATATGAAGACGCCAGCTGGCAGTTGTCTTGTTATTGAAGATAGTGTTGCTGGAACTCAGGCGGCGGTGGCTGCCGGGATGACGGTGATTGGCTTCGTAGGTGGCTCCCATTGCCTACCTGGACATGGAGACAAACTGGCAGAAGCAGGTGCGATAAAGCTGTTTAATGACATGGCGGCACTGCCACAAATCTTGGCCGATTTGTGATCATCAATTGCGCTCTGGCGACCCGCTTGAGTCCCGGTATCACTGTCCAGATTCATGGTGGGTGCGATAGCATCAGGGTAGTGCACGGGCTTCCTCATTGACCTAACCGCGCCTTGTTGGCTCGGACCGCCAAAGACATGGAGACACTATGATCGCGAAACCAATGGCAGCTGAAACTCCGGTAACGATCGATTACCTAGAAGGATTTCCGAATTTCCTTTCCGTTTGCACAAGCTGGGCCTTCGGACAATGGGGTTGTCAATCGTATGGCTCATATGAACAAACGCGATGTGAGTTTGAAGCCGCAACGAGCAGTTCAATGCCACTGACACTTATTGCCATTGAAAACGCCGTGCCCGCAGGAATGATCACGTTAGCTGATCGTGACTTCGACGGAAAATCCAATCTATCCCCATGGCTTAAGT
>NZ_JBFUAZ010000812.1:0-1477 GCF_056406035.1 Polaromonas sp. P1_E1_2
GGTGTGGTGCGCTCTATTCCCTTGCTGGCGGAGTTCAAGGGGCAGTACTACGAGTCATTGGCGCTCGCCATGTTTCGCATGCTTGCGGGTTTGCCCAAGGTCGAGCCTGGTTTTCCGCAGGAAAAATTCCTGACCCGGAACTATCAAGGGCTGGAAAGCATTCTGCTTAAGCAAGGCAACAAAACCCTGGCGATTCCGGTCGATGATCGCGTAGCCACTTTGGTGCCCTTCAGGGGTAATGGTGGTGCGAACGGCGGCTCGTTTCGGTATATCTCCGCAGCGGATGTCCTGGCCAAACGCCTTGCGCCTGGCACGCTCAAGGATAAGATCATCCTGGTCGGCACCACAGCGCCCGGCCTGCTCGATTTGAGAGTGACTCCGGTAGGGGAAACCTATCCGGGGGTGGAAACGCATGCCAATGTCATCTCCGGTTTCCTTGACGGGAAGGTATTCGTCAAGCCGGACTACGCCATCGGATTTGAGGTGGTCATCCTGCTTTTTTCGGGGCTGACGCTGGCCTTTGCACTGCCCCTGCTTTCGGCTTCCCGTGCGGTGCTGGTCAGCTTGGCGGTGATTGCCGCCATAGCCGGCTTGAATTTCTGGCTTTATTCTGGTTACGGTCTTGTGCTGCCGTTGGCCAGTGCGCTGGTTATGGCTTTGACCGCATTTGCGTTGAACATGAGTTATGGATATTTCGTGGAAAGCCGATCCAAGCGTGAGTTGGCCCATCTGTTCGGCACCTATGTACCCCCCGAACTGGTTGACGAGATGGTGAAAGATCCCGACAGCTACAGCATGAAGGCAACGACCAAGGAGCTGACGGTCATGTTTTGCGACATGCGCGGGTTCACCAAAATGTCGGAGTCGATGGAGCCTACCCAACTACAGGCTTTGCTAAACAGTGTTTTCAGCCGGCTGACAGACCTGATTCGCAGCAATCGCGGCACCATTGACAAATACATGGGTGACTGCGTGATGGCTTTTTGGGGGGCCCCTGTCGACACGCCAGATCATGCTGGTCTTGCAGTCAAAACGGCACTTGAGATGTCGAATGCAGTCAAGAAGATCAACGAGGAACACAAGATCAAGGGTTTACCCGAGATTGGCATAGGTATCGGTGTCAATACGGGCACGATGTGTGTGGGTGACATGGGTTCGGATATCCGCCGCAGTTACACCGTGATTGGCGATTCCGTGAATCTGGGTTCGCGTCTGGAGGGGCTCTCAAAAACCTACGGAGTGGATATCGTGGTCAGCGAGTCAACCCGAAAGCAGGCGAATGATTTTGCATGGCAGGAACTCGACAAGGTTCGCGTGAAGGGCAAAGATCAGGCGGTTTCCATTTTCTGGCCGTTGGTGCCGGTAGACCAGATCGACAAGGACATTGCGGCTGAGCTGAAAACCTGGGGAATGGCGTTAAAAGCTTATCGCGCGCAGGATTGGGATCAATGCGATGTGCAATTGCTCAATTTACATC
>NZ_JBFUAZ010000813.1:0-1473 GCF_056406035.1 Polaromonas sp. P1_E1_2
ACCAGCATGAGCCGTGGAACCGGCTTTGCCGGGCCACAGGCGGGCGGCCCCCTCGGGGGGCAGGGAGCTACACGAAGTGAGCGACCGTGGGGGCCATATCCTGCGCGGGGGCTAATATTTCAATGCCGTACTTTTTCCCCAGAAAATCCGGTACGCAAAGACCGTGTAGCCGATGATCATCGGCAGCACCACGGCTGCGCCGGCCAGGATCACGCCCATGGCTTCGGGCGCGCTTGCCGACTGCCAGATCGTCAGCTTGTCGATCACCAGCCACGGGAAGAGGCTGTAGGCCAGGCCGTAGAAGGCCAGCAAAAACACGCCCACCGTCGCACCAAAAGGCACCCRTGCGCCGTATTCATTGCCTTGTGCCAGGCGCACCGGCAGGCGCTGCAGGCTGCGGAAAATCACGCCAAACAGCACCGCCGTGGCCGCCGGGATTGGCAGCAACAGCACGATGTTCGGAAACGAAAACCATTTGTCGAAAATGCTCTGGCTCACCAGTGGCGTAGCCACCGAAATGGCGCCAATACCGATCACAGTGAACAGCAGGCTGCGCCTGGCCCAGCGCACGGCCTGCAGTTGCAGTTCACCTTCGGATTTGATGATGAGCCAGCCGGCGCCGAGCAGGCAATACGCCGCGACCAGCGCCGCGCCGATGACCGCGTTGAACACAATCGTCCACCAGGTCGCCGCAAAACCGGTGATCAGCGAGCCCAGCATGTAGCCCTGTGACCAGCTCGCCAGCAGTGAGCCGGTGTAGAACATGCGGTTCCACAAGGGCTTGTGGCTGGCGCGCGCCTTCACGCGGAAGTCAAAGGCCACGCCGCGCAGCGTGAGGCCGATCAGCATGAAGGCCACCGGCAAATACAGCGCGCCCAGAATGACGCCGTGCGCCAGCGGAAACACCGTGAGCAAAATACCGACGCCCAGCACCAGCCAGGTTTCGTTGGCATCCCAGAAGGGTCCGATGCTGGCGATCATGGTGTCCTTGTCGTCATCGCCGGCGGTGCGCATCAACACGCCCACGCCCAAGTCGTAGCCGTCCAGGATCACGTAGGCCAGCATCGCCAGGCCCATCACCACCAGGAAAACAATGGGCATCCAGCCGGCGGCTTGCGTCAGGTCAGGGGCAAGGTCAAGCATGGGAGGCTCCTTCTTTTTCGGGGTAGTTCACGACGTTGAGGTCCTTCTCGGGCTCACCGGCGGTGCTGTCGTCCCCGAACGGCTTGTCGGCGTGTTTCCTGTGCCGCGCGAGGTAGAAGACCACCGACACATAAGACACCAGCAGCACCGCATACAGCGCGAGGTAGAGCGTCAGCGTCAACGCGATGCGCGGTGCCGGCACTCTTGAGGCGGCATCGGCTGCCGTCAGCACGCCCGTCACCAGCCAGGGTTGCCGGCCGATCTCGGTCACGTACCAGCCGGCGATCAGCGCGATCCAGCCTGCGAATGTCATGGCGACCAGAACTCGTG
>NZ_JBFUAZ010000814.1:0-1471 GCF_056406035.1 Polaromonas sp. P1_E1_2
ATCTGGCGCAGGAAGTTGCTGGGCTTGTGGGTTTCTTTGTCGGCGGGCGCGGAGGCAGGGGCGGGGGTGGTCATTGAGTGATTTTAGGGGTTAGCCGAAAGGGTTACGTTTGGCTACGCTCTTCACTGTGCATGCGGTACGCCGTTACGGGGGTGGCGCGTTTAATAAACACATGGGCATTTCCTGCCCTGTTAAGGAGATCATATGAAGACAGCAATCAAGGCAAACCGCTCCGTCGCCGTGGCAGGCGCCGCAGCCGCACTGGCGCTTGCCGCTTTCGGCTTTGCCGGTGCTGCCCAGGCCCGTGACAACGTGACCTTTTCTGTGGGCGTAGCCGCTCCCGGTATAGCGGTGGGCGTGACCAACGGCTACCCGGTGTACCAGCAGCCCGTGTATGTGCAGCCCGCCCCGGTGTACTACCAGCCTGCACCGGTGTATTACCAGCCGCGCCCTGTGTACGTGAGGCCTGCGCCTGTGTACTACGCACCGCAGCCGGTGTACTACGGCCCCAGGCACGGCCACAGGCACCACGGCGGTTACTACGTGCAGGCGCCCCCTCCGGGTTATGGGCCGGGGTATTACAGGCGCTAAGCCTGCGTTGCGGGCTAACCCGGTCTGACCCGGGGTCGCCAGGGTTAGCCGCCTTGCAACAGCAAAAAGCAAAAAGCCCGCTTCATGCGGGCTTTTTGTTGGGCGCCGAAAGATCAGCCGGCCGGCCCCCAGAAAACATAGTCCGCCTCGTAAGGCACCGACACCCGCATGCCCAGGCTGGCGGATGTGCAGGGCGGGCTCGCCACCACCCCGCCCGCGGTTCTGCGGCTCTGGATGTAGCTGACGCTGGCGAGCGCACCCGGGGTTTCTGAAGGGCTCACCATGGCTCGCTGCAGCGGAAGGCCGCTACGGTCAGCGGACACTTCTACCAACTCCTTCGCGGTGACTTTGGAGCCGTCGCTGTGCACCCAGCGCGAGCGCAGGCCCGGGTAGTACGTGACGGTCTGGCCATTGCTGTCCTGCAGCCGCAGCCCCGGTGACTGGAGCAGCCAGGCGTATTCATAGGGCGCACGTTTGATGGCCTGGCACTCATACAGGAGGTCGCCCTTGCCCTGGGCTTCCAGCACGGCCTTGTGGCCCGCCGGCACGCGTATGGCTTCAGGCAGGGTCTGCTGGGCGTTGTAGGGGTTGGGCAGGCGCACGCTGCAGGCGCCAAGCACCCCCACTGCGCCGGTGACCATGAGCACGCTTCGCAGCAGGGCGAAGCAGGGAGCGCGAGAGGCTTTGGTGTTCACGGCAGGTTCCAGGTGAGGGGCGATGGTCTCAGGCACCAGTAAAACACAATGAGCCAGGCCCGCTGTAGGACGCTGAAGGGAATGGGTGCGGGCAAAGGTCGGCAGGTTTGACTGGGTGGGGTGATGGCGCATTGGAAGCGTCCAGCCGGTATTCCATGCCGGTGCTCATGCCGATGTCGTGATGC
>NZ_JBFUAZ010000815.1:0-1469 GCF_056406035.1 Polaromonas sp. P1_E1_2
GCTTCGACGCGGGCAAAAGCGTAGCCAAAAGTACCGAAATAGTCGCTGAACGCCTTGGTCGTTTCAGCGACCTCGTCCGCGTTGTAGGCCTCACCAGGCGTGATTTTCACGAGTGTCTTGAACTCTTCTTCCTTGTTCAGGTAGTTGCCTTCAAGCTTGACACCCGAAACAACAAAACGCTCGCCCTCGGTCACGTTGACGGTGATGGCAATGCTTTGTTTGTCCGGGGAAATCGCAACCTGGGTAGAGTCGATTTTGAATTMGAGGTAGCCCCGCGAAAGGTAGTAGGAGCGCAGCGTTTCAATGTCGGCGTTGAGCTTGGTGCGCGAATAGCGATCCGACTTGGTGTACCAGCTGAGCCAGCCACCTGTATCAAGGTCAAAGAGGCTCAGGAGGGTTGACTCGCTGAACGCCTTGTTGCCTGTAATGTGGATTTCCTTGATCTTCGCGACATCGCCTTCGGTCACACTGAAAGTCAGGTTGACCCGATTGCGTTCGATCGGCGTGACGGTGGTGACAATTTCAACGCCGTACAGGCTCTTGTTGATGTACTGGCGCTTGAGCTCCTGCTCCGCCTTGTCGGCGAGCGCCTTGTCGAACGGCTGRCCGTCCGCAACACCGGCCTCGCGGAGTGCTTTCTTGAGCGCGTCCTTGTCGAACTCCTTGGCACCCACAAAGTCCACGTCAGCGACGGTGGGACGCTCTTCAACGATCACCACCAATACGTCGCCACTGACTTCAAGTCTCACGTCCTTGAACAGGCCCAGCCCAAACAGCGCACGAATGGCGGTGGAACCCTTGTCGTCGTTATAGGTTTCGCCGACCCGAAAGGGCAAGGAGGCAAAAATGGTTCCGGGCTCAACGCGCTGCAAGCCTTCAACCCGGATATCACGCACCGTGAAAGGGTCAACGGCCCAAGCCGAACTGGCTGCAAAAAGACCGGCGGCGATAGCGCAAACTGCACGAACTTTGAAGCGATTTATTTGTTTTTGCATGAAATGTAAGGAATTAGCCCAAAAGCCGGGTGACATCGTTAAACAGGGCAACGCACATCATGCCCAGCAGGATAGCAACGCCACCGCGCTGCAACCGGTCCATCCAGGCGTCAGACACGCCCCGGCCGGTGATCCCCTCCCAAAGATAATACATCRGGTGCCCCCCATCCAGAACCGGCAGCGGCAGTAAATTCAGGACGCCAAGGCTCACGCTGATAAGGGCCAAAAATAGCAGATAACTGCTCCACCCAAGGCTGGCCGACTTCCCCGCATAGTCCGCAATCGTGAGCGGGCCACTCAGGTTTTTAAGCGACGCCTCGCCTATGACCATTTTCCCCATCATCTTCAGTGTGAGCAGCGAAACCTGCCAGGTACGTACGGCACCTTGCCACAAGCCATCGACAGGGCCGTAACGCACCGTGACAAACTCGGGAGGGGCTCCCACATAGGCCTCAATCCGGGGCACCATCACCC
>NZ_JBFUAZ010000816.1:0-1461 GCF_056406035.1 Polaromonas sp. P1_E1_2
GCTACTACCAGATCACCAAGTGCTTCCGTGACGAAGACCTGCGTGCCGATCGCCAGCCCGAATTCACACAGATCGATATCGAGACGTCCTTCATGGGCGAGCAGGACATCCGTGACCTGTTCCAGGGCATGATCAGCAACATTTTCAAGACCGTGCTCAACACCGACCTGGGCGAATTTCCGGTGATGGCCTATGGCGAAGCCATGCACCGCTTCGGTTCCGACAAACCCGATTTGCGCGTGAACCTGGAGTTCACGGAACTCACCGAAGTCATGGCGACCGTGGACTTCAAGGTTTTCAGCACGCCTGCCACCACTGTCGGCGGCCGTGTGGTTGCCCTGCGCGTTCCCGGCGGGTCCGAAATGAGCCGCGGCGAGATCGACGGCTACACCGAGTTCGTCAAGATCTACGGTGCCAAGGGCCTGGCCTGGATCAAGGTCAATGACATCACCAAGGGCCGCGACGGCTTGCAAAGCCCCATCGTCAAGAACATCCATGACGCGGCGATTGCGGAAATCCTCAAGCGCACCGGGGCCCAGAACGGCGACATCCTTTTCTTCGGCGCCGACAAGGCCAAGGTCGTCAACGACAGCATCGGCGCGTTGCGCCTCAAAGTCGGCCACAGCGAATTCGGCAAGAAAACGGGTCTATTCACCAAGGGCTGGAAGCCGCTGTGGGTGGTGGATTTCCCGATGTTTGAATTTGACGAGGAAGGCCAGCGCTGGAGCGCCGTGCATCATCCGTTTACCGCACCCAAAGACGGGCACGAAGACTGGATGGACACCGACCCGGGCCGTTGTATTGCCAAGGCATACGACATGGTTCTCAATGGCTGGGAGCTGGGTGGTGGCTCGGTCCGTATCCACCAGGCGGTCGTGCAGAGCAAGGTCTTCAATGCCCTGAAGATCGGACCGGAGGAAGCGCAGCAGAAGTTCGGCTTCCTGCTGGACGCATTGCAGTACGGCGCACCGCCCCACGGCGGCCTGGCCTTCGGCCTGGATCGCATCGTCACCATGATGACAGGCGCCGACTCGATCCGCGACGTGATCGCTTTTCCGAAAACCCAGCGCGCCCAGGATTTGCTCACGCATGCCCCGAGCCCGGTGGACGAAAAGCAGTTGCGCGAACTGCACATCCGCCTGCGTAATCCACAGCCCGTCTAAAACGGCGCGCTATGCCCGCCAGCCGGAAGGGGGACACCTTGAAACCTTTCAAGATCCCCGAGTCTGTGCTGGTCGTTATTCACACACCGCAGCTGGACGTGCTGCTGATCGAGCGCACCGACAACCCTGGGTTCTGGCAGAGCGTCACGGGCTCCAAAGACACGGCGGGCGAACCCTTGCTGCAGACCGCGGTGCGCGAGGTGCTGGA
Organism: Polaromonas sp. P1_E1_2; assembly: GCF_056406035.1. Classification (NCBI taxonomy): domain Bacteria; kingdom Pseudomonadati; phylum Pseudomonadota; class Betaproteobacteria; order Burkholderiales; family Comamonadaceae; genus Polaromonas; species Polaromonas sp. P1_E1_2. The sequence goes on from NZ_JBFUAZ010000816.1 coordinate 1,372, forward strand.
AGAGACCGGCATCGCAGCCGCGCCCGGCCAGTTTCGCGACTGGGGCCTGTCCAACGTCTACGAGATTTATCCAGTTTGGCGAGCCAGGTA
>NZ_JBFUAZ010000817.1:0-1459 GCF_056406035.1 Polaromonas sp. P1_E1_2
GGCACAGCTATTGGCCCACGGCCTGCAGCCTCCCTATCGGCTGGTGGCGATGTCACTGGGCGCGATGGTGGCGGCCGACTGGGCGCTGCAGTACCCGGGCGAAGTCTCGCGGCTGGTGCTGGTCAACACCAGCATGCGTCCCCACGGCCGGGTGACCGAACGCCTGCGCCCGGCCAACTGGCTGCCGCTGGCCTTGCTGGCTTTGCGCTGGGGCGATGCAGACAGCGCCGAACGCATCATCCATCGGCTGACCTGCAACAACACTGCCTCGCGCGATGAAGACATTGCCGCATGGACCGATATCCGCCGAAACGCGCCCGTCAGCGCCGCCAATGCCTGGCGCCAGCTGGTGGCCGCAGCGGCTTTCAGCATTGCCGCGCCGCCGACCTGCCCCACCCTGCTGCTGTCTTCGGCGGCCGACCACCTGGTGAACCCGCGCTGCACCTCTCGCCTGGCGAAAGCCTGGCAGGCCGCGTACCACGAACACCCTTGGGCCGGGCATGACCTGCCGCACGACGATCCCGGCTGGGTGTGCCGGCACATCGCAGACTGGCTAAACAGTTAATTCGCTATATTTTTGATAGCTGCTTGCGCCTGTCCATAAACGGTTTCAGGCACTTTTCCCCTAAGAAAAGCGGGTCTTGGCCGCAGGCAGCTGCCGGGTCCTGGAGCACTCAGGCAAAATCCAGCCTTGTCTATACAAGACAAAGCGCCATGAACAAGCCCACCCACCCAGCGACCGGCACCACGCCACCCGGCCCGACGGCCCAGGATGCCGTGGAGGCTACCGGCGCCAGCTTGCAGGGCGCGCCGGCAGACGCACCTTCTGTACGCAACAAGCGCCTGTGGGTACTGGCGCTCGGCACGGCCGCGGCCTGGCACCTGGATCCGGCGTTTGGTGAAATGGCGGAAATGATCGGCATGATTGCCTGCGCCGGCAACAAGACGCTGGCCAGGGACGCCATCATGCAGATGCGGGCGAAAGCCGACGCGCTGCGCGCGCAGATTCCCCCCTTGCCGGGCAGCGCATTGACCAAGGTGGTGCGGCGCGCTGAAGCAGCCTGCGGTGCAGTGCTGGACAAAGGCGTGCGTGTGAAGGAAGTGCAGACCAGCTGGGACCATTTTCTGGCCTGTGTCCGCGCGCTGCAAGACCCCCGCAGGTAGGGCGGCAAGCCCGGCTGCCGTCAGCCGTGCGGCCCCCGCCAGGGACTTTTGCAACGGGTCCACCGCGCCCAGCGTCCCGTCAATTTCACCGTTTTTCATCTGATATGTTTTTTGGGAGCGCAACTGATGCTGACACCGGCCGCCCATGTGCGGCATGATGGCCCCATGAACCCTAGATTTTTCCTACGCTTTTGCAAGCGTGTGCTGGCCACGCGGCTGTTGTGGGCCGGCCTGATATTTGCCGTGGCGGGCTCTGCCCAGGCAGCCCCGCCGCCGTTTGAAGACACCATCGCGC
>NZ_JBFUAZ010000818.1:0-1458 GCF_056406035.1 Polaromonas sp. P1_E1_2
TTTGCTTCTGAAGTGACGCGGGTGGCACGAGAAGTAGGCACCGAAGGCAAACTGGGCGGCCAGGCCGACGTGCAAGGTGTAGCCGGCACGTGGAAAGATTTGACCGATTCGGTCAACTCCATGGGCTCCAACCTGACCGGCCAGGTGCGCAACATTGCCGACGTGACCAAAGCTGTGGCTGCCGGTGACCTTTCCAAGAAGATCACGGTGGACGTGAAGGGTGAAATCCTCGAACTCAAGAACACCATCAACACCATGGTGGACCAGCTCTCGTCTTTTGCTTCTGAAGTGACGCGGGTGGCACGAGAAGTRGGCACCGAAGGCAAACTGGGCGGCCAGGCCGACGTGCAAGGTGTAGCCGGCACSTGGAAAGATTTGACCGATTCGGTCAACTCCATGGGCTCCAACCTGACCGGCCAGGTGCGCAACATTGCCGAGGTGACGACGGCCGTGGCCGCCGGTGACCTTTCCAAGAAGATCACGGTGGATGTGAAGGGCGAAATTCTGGAGCTGAAGAACACCATCAACACCATGGTGGACCAGCTCTCGTCTTTTGCTTCTGAAGTGACGCGGGTGGCACGCGAGGTGGGCACCGAGGGCAAGCTGGGCGGGCAGGCCGACGTGCAGGGCGTTGCCGGCACCTGGAAGGACTTGACTGACTCGGTCAACTCCATGGGCTCCAACCTGACCGGCCAGGTGCGCAACATTGCCGAGGTGACSAAGGCTGTGGCGGCGGGCGACCTTTCGAAGAAGATCACGGTGGACGTGAAGGGCGAAATCCTCGAGCTCAAGAACACCATCAACACCATGGTGGATCAGCTGCGGTCATTTGCTTCTGAGGTAACCCGGGTGGCGCGCGAGGTGGGTACYGAAGGCAARCTGGGCGGCCAGGCCGACGTGCAGGGTGTTGCCGGTACCTGGAAGGACTTGACCGATTCGGTCAACTCCATGGGCTCCAACCTGACCGGCCAGGTGCGCAACATTGCCGAGGTGACGACGGCCGTGGCCGCCGGTGACCTTTCGAAGAAGATCACGGTGGACGTGAAGGGCGAAATTCTGGAGCTGAAGAACACCATCAACACCATGGTGGATCAGCTTCGCTCGTTTGCGTCCGAAGTGACGCGGGTGGCACGAGAAGTAGGCACCGAAGGCAAACTRGGCGGGCAGGCCGATGTGCAAGGTGTAGCCGGTACGTGGAAAGATTTGACCGATTCGGTCAACTCCATGGGCTCCAACCTGACGGCGCAGGTGCGCAACATTGCCGAGGTGACAACGGCCGTGGCAGCCGGTGACTTGTCCAAGAAGATCACGGTGGACGTGAAGGGCGAGATACTCGAGTTAAAGACCACCATCAACACCATGGTGGATCAGCTGCGGTCATTTGCCTCTGAAGTGACGCGGGTGGCGCGCGACGTGGGCACCGAAGGCAATCTGGGCGGGCAGGCCGATGTGCATGGT
>NZ_JBFUAZ010000819.1:0-1457 GCF_056406035.1 Polaromonas sp. P1_E1_2
GAATATTGACGCAAGTCTTTGATTTTTCATATAATCGTGGGCTCTGCAGCGCCTAGTGGTTCCGCGGCAGAGCTTGAAATACTGCCTAAGAGGTTCTCATCAGAAGAACACCGACCGCAGAAAAGAACCCGACAAACCATTTTTTCGAAAGAAAACTCATGAAAACGTTCAGCGCAAAACCCGCTGATGTGACGCACGAGTGGTTTGTGATTGACGCGACCGACAAGGTCCTCGGACGAGTAGCCAGCGAAGTTGCTCTCCGTTTGCGCGGCAAACACAAGGCCATTTATACGCCTCACGTCGATACCGGTGACTTCATCGTCATCATCAATGCAGCCCAGCTGCGCGTCACCGGCGCCAAGTCGACTGACAAGATCTACTATCGCCATTCCGGATATCCAGGCGGCATCACTGCCACCAATTTCCGCGACATGCAAGCCAAGCACCCCGGCCGCGCTTTGGAAAAAGCCGTCAAGGGCATGCTGCCCAAGGGCCCGCTCGGCTACGCCATGATCAAGAAACTCAAGGTGTACGGTGGTGCAGAGCACCCGCATACCGCCCAACAGCCTAAAGTGCTGGACATCTAAGGAGCCATTGATGATTGGTGAATGGAACAATGGCACCGGCCGTCGCAAATCCAGCGTCGCCCGTGTGTTTATCAAAAAAGGCACCGGCAAGATCACGATCAATGACCGTGACATCCAGGTGTTCTTCGGTCGTGAAACCTCGATCATGATCTGCCGCCAACCCCTGTTTCTGACGAACCACGTCGAGACGTTTGACATCATGGTCAACGTCCACGGCGGCGGCGAGTCCGGCCAGGCCGGCGCAGTGCGCCACGGCATCACCCGTGCGCTGATCGATTACGACGCAACGCTCAAGCCGGCCCTGAGCCAGGCTGGCTTTGTGACCCGCGATGCACGTGAAGTCGAACGTAAAAAAGTCGGTTTCCGCTCAGCTCGCCGCCGCAAGCAGTTCAGCAAGCGCTAAATCGACATTTAGCCGCTTTCGCTGTCCCCGAAAAGCCGCCTGGTTTACCCGGCGGCTTTTTTCATGGCCGAAGCATTTGTGTGGCGCCCGCAACGTCCTGTCAATGCTTTGTAAGCGTTTAGTTTTCCTGATGCAAAGCCTTACCCGGCTTTACGGCTGAATCGGGCGGTTCAGCGGATGTCTGCGTGCACAATGCAGCTCCTCGAACCGAAAACTGCAGGGTCCCCGATTTGAAATTTCGCCTGTTTCGCCGCCGGCTGACGATCAGCTCCCCGCGCATGTCGGTGCGCAGCTCGCTCCCCTGGCCCTTGCGGTGGATCGCCGGTGCCCTGATGCTGGGGTTTTCCGCAGCGGTCGCCCTCTGGGCCTTCGAGTTCGGCAAGGGGATTGCGGGCGTGGATACCGATGCCAGGGAAGAGATCAGCGTGTTGCGTCAGGAAGTGGTCACTTTGCGTGCAGACCGCGAC
>NZ_JBFUAZ010000820.1:0-1456 GCF_056406035.1 Polaromonas sp. P1_E1_2
GTCCAGTCCATCATCGGCGCCACGCTCAGCCGCCAGGGATGGCCCGGCAATGCGGCAGATGCGCCGGATACAGGCGCAGCGGGAAATGGAAATGGGGCTGACATAGCCCCATTTTCCCAGAAAGGACGCACCCGCAGCGGCGCAGGGTTTTGGCCCGGAGAAGCCCGCCCAAAAACCGTCAGACCTCGGCAGTTTTGAATTCGTCCATGAGTTCCATTTTGCGCTGGCTTAGCTCGTCGGCCAACGCAACCAGGTCCAGCCTGGACTTGCGGGCCTTGACGAACATTTCCTCGCGCTCYTCCTTCACRTGGTGGTCGATGTATTCGCCCAGTACCGTCACACGAGCGTCATACAGGTCGTCTTCCGGATCCATGCCCGATATCTGTGCGATCAGGTCTTTGGCCGTACCGTGCTCCACTTCTGCCTCGTCGAGCAGCGCGTCGTCATTGATGGCCGCGCGCACTTGTGGATAGAAGATTTCTTCYTCAATTTGCGCGTGYACCGTCAGCTCCTGGCAGATCTTGTCGGCTACTTCGCGCTTCTCCTCGCCGGACGCATGGCTGTCGCACAACTTCTTGAAGGTGGTAAACAGTTTTTTGACGGCAATATGGTCGGCATCCAGCAGGTCTACGGCATCGTGCTTTTTCGGAGGTGCTTTGCTCATGGGGATCCTCTTTGGGGTTAATGGTCAGTCTGTTTGTGGGTTGAAATTCAATGCGGCCAGCAAAGCCAGCCGCCAAGCCAATTTAGGCCGACGCTCGCGCGAGATTTGTGGGAAACCCGGGAGCGCTTGTGTAGGAATACAGGAACCTGTCGGAGTCGGGCAAAAACCGTGGCGGCCTTGCTGCAGAGGCCCGGGAATTCGCCCAAACCGGCGTGCCGCACTCCGGCAAGCGGGTAATATGGACGGTTACACCATCCGACCAGCTCAGGCCTTGAAGTGCAGGAAAAAATGACGCCGACCATGCCGCACAATTCCACTCCACACCCTCACCTTCCGCCCGCGTATCGCATGTATCCGCTTGCCCTGCTGCTTCCGCTGGCATTGCTGGCCGCCTGCACTTCGGTACCGCTTCCGCCATGGACGCCACCCTCCACACAGACTTCTGCGCCCTCACCAGCCCCAGCGCCCGCCGCGCAACGTCCTGCGCCTGCGGCCGCTGTAGTCCAGACCTCGCCCGTGGCGCCCCCGACAGCAACGGGCGGCCAACCAGCACCTTATAGCGACGCGGTTGCCGCGCGCTTTCCAGCGCCCTCCGTTGTTTACAACACGCCTGGACTGCAAGCCGGCCGCACCACGTTCACCACGCAGGCCGAAATCCRGGCATGGCTGCGCGAACAGGCCGCCGCAGCTTCCCGCACGCCCGGGGTCAGGGCTGCCGTGCTGCCCATAGGCCGGTCACAGCGCGGTGAAACACTTGAAGCACTGGTCCTGACCCGCGCCGGTGGCACGGAC
>NZ_JBFUAZ010000821.1:0-1451 GCF_056406035.1 Polaromonas sp. P1_E1_2
GAGCCACGCAATGAACGCTGCGAGCGCGCTGTGGTAAATCACAGATGCCCAATAGCCAATGGGATTGCCAGTACGAGTCACATAGAGCTTGCTGAACTTTTGAAGCTCCTTGATTTCGCCAGTCCAAAGGCCAAAAACGACGACCACGACCATTCCGATTGCCAAAGCAAGAATTGGAATCAGTGCCACTCGTGCAAGCCAGTGTCCGTATCGATTAGACCAAGCGTAATGCCTGGCAAGGTTTTCCGAATTTCTATCGAGTTGCTCCCTGGCCTCGGCGAAGCTCCGGTCCAACTCCTCGCCCATGGCCTCAAGATTTCGTCTTGTGGCTTCATCATGCGATTGCGCTCGCGAAAGGTTCGCAAGATTCTGCTTCTGCGCTGGCGAAATTTGAGGTAACGGACGAGACATCTCTGCAACTTGACGTTTGACTTAACTGCACCGCCGCAGGCAGGTCCGCTTGAAGGAAGGGCCAGGCATCATTTCGCACGCCCTGAAAAGAAGAAGCGGATGACCAGCATTGCCAGTCCCGCAAGCAGCATATAGCGACCAACTCCCTTCTGGGCATCAGAGGAGTCGTCCTGGTTGATGTCTTGAAGCGTGCTGGGTGCTTCAGGCAGGTAGCGGACCGTCATGGTGGATGGGACAGAGTTGCTGCGCAAGGCACGGCCAAGCTCCGCAGCAACGCCGACTTCAGTCCGAATTTCGCGACCGTCTTCCGTCGTGAAGCGAACATGCGCTGTGTACAGGCTGTCAGCATGGCTATTCTTCTTCTCCTTCCACTCCAGCTTGGTTACCTCGGCTTTTGTCGTCTTGCCGTGATCGCGCAATGCCGAAAACTTGGTGGCGTTCCTGTGACCGGCATACATGAGAAAGATGCCAAACACAACAAGACAGATCGCGACAACTCGGCTACCTAAGATTCGAAACATCGGTGGCTCCTTAGGCCTAACGTAAAAATGATCGGACCACCAACAAATGCGGCGGACCCACGTCCTGCTGTTGTGGCTCCGCGCCGGTTGATATCTTATGCGGCGTGGCGTGTCGCGACTTCATATGCTACCCAAACCAGGAATGTAGCCAGGACGACGCCGAAAAACAAGATGCCGGCTTGCCGGGGTATGTCCGGTTCATTGAAGGGTTAGACGCCATTGCTAAACGACTCGACTGCTGTCCGATACGCGGCCAGTGGCTCCGAAGCACCTGCTATGGCGCGGCCGATGACGATGTGAGTGGCGCCTGCCCTGGCCGCCGCAGCAGGAGTGGAGATGCGCACCTGGTCTGTGGCTGCCGGCTGGGAAAGCTGAATGCCGGGGCAGACGATGAGTACCCCGGCAGGCAAGGAACCACGCAAGCAGGCGGCCTCCTGGGCGGAAGCCACGATACCGTGGCAGCCTGACTTGCAAGCCAGCGAAGCGAGGCGGAAAACCTGGTCTTTGACTGATGGTGCG
>NZ_JBFUAZ010000822.1:0-1451 GCF_056406035.1 Polaromonas sp. P1_E1_2
GCGCAGAGCTCCGAATACACCATCCTGCGCACCAGCGGACTCGGCCCCTGGCGCGCGCTGAAGTTGCTGCTGGTCCTGGGGGCGCTGTTCGTGGTGTTCAGTTTCGCCGTGGGCGACTATGTGGCGCCTGCCAGCGAACGGGCCGCACAGCTGCTCAAGGCGCGCTACCAGAACAAGATCACCATCGGCCAAACCGGTGCCTGGTTGAAGGAAAAGCAGGCCTACAACACCTTTGTGGTCAATGTGAGGGCCCTTACCCCCGACAACGAAATGCAGGGTGTGCAGATTTTCGAGTTCAACAACAAGGGATTGATCGTCTCCACCACACAGGCGCCGCTGGCAGCGTTCACCGCTGGCGATGCCTGGGAATTGAACCAGGCCACACGCGCAGAGTTTGATGTTCCTGCCGGCGCCAGCAGCGCCGCCAAACCCGGAGGCAGCGCCAAGGTCAACCGCACAGTGCTAAAGAACTTTCGCTGGCCTACCGAAATCAGCGCTGAAATGGTTTCGGTGGCGCTGCTCAAGCCTGAGCGCATGGGCACCATTGACCTGTTCAATTACGTCCGTCACCTGGACGCCAATGGGCAGACCGCGCAGCGCTATGAAATAGAGTTCTGGAAAAAAGTCTTTTACCCGCTCAGCTGCCTGGTGATGGTGATTCTGGCGCTGCCTTTTGCCTACCTTCACTTTCGCTCCGGCGGCATCGCCGGCTACGTGTTCGCCGGTGTGATGATCGGCATCAGCTTCTTCCTGCTCAACAACGTGTTCGGCTATATCGGCAACCTGCGAAACTGGCAGCCCTGGCTTGCGGCTGCCACGCCAGGGCTGCTTTATATGGCCGTCTCGCTGGGCGCGTTTGGCTGGCTGGTGCTCAGGCGTTAACGGACGCGACCGTTCATGACGTCCCTGGCCCATACGCCGCGCGGCATCATCCTGCTTGCCCATGGCTCGCGCGACCCGCAGTGGCGCGACCCCATTGAGGCGGTTGCCGCACAAGTCCGTCTCCGCGAGCCCGGTACCCCCGTCAGTTGCGCCTACCTGGAGCTTTGCCCTCCTTCATTGCCTGAAGCTGCTACAAATTTAATAGCTGCCGGCGCACGCCATATAAGGGTTTTTCCGCTTTTCTTTGGTATAGGCAAGCACGCCCGGGAAGACTTGCCGCTGCTGGTCGAACGCGTCAGGTTGGCGCATCCGGGCGTAGAAGTCGAGCTTCTGCCCGCAGCCGGGGAATACCGCGAATTGACCGCACTTATGGCCAGCATTGCCTTGTCATAACCGTGGAGGCATGGCGCATCGGTACGGCAGTTGGGCTCCTCTTTAGCGTAAAACAGGCATAATAAAATCAATAATTAGCCTGAATTCGATATGAACCTTCACCAATTCCGCTTCGTCCAGGAGGCCATCCGGCGCAACCTGAACCTGACAGAGACCGCCAAGGCCCTGCACACCTC
>NZ_JBFUAZ010000823.1:0-1449 GCF_056406035.1 Polaromonas sp. P1_E1_2
GCTCCAAAGAAAGCCCCTGCGAAAAAAGTAGCGGCTAAGAAGGCTCCTGCGAAAAAAGCAGCAGCGAAAAAAGCTCCGGCTAAAAAAGCTCCAGCGAAAAAAGTAGCGGCCAAAAAGCCAGCTGCGAAAAAATCGCCAGCGAAAAAGCCAGCAGCCAAGAAGGTAGCGGCCAAGAAGCCAGCAGCCAAGAAAGCTGCAGCGAAAAAGCCAGCAGCCAAGAAGGCCGCGAAAAAGGTAGCGAAGAAACCAGCGGCGAAGAAAGCCGCTGCGAAAAAGCCTGCCGCCAAGAAAGCAGCGAAAAAGCCCGCTGCGAAGAAAGCCGCGAAAAAACCTGCTGCCAAAGCTGCGAAAGCACCCGCTGCAGCGGCTGCCCCTGCGGCTCAGACTACTCTGAACCCGCAAGCTGCCTGGCCGTTTCCGACAGCCAGCAAGCCGTAAGCAGTAAGGTAATTCTGCTTAGAGCCCGATATCGAAAGATGTCGGGCTTTTTTCATGGCTGGACCGTTCCTGAGGCCATCCACAATTGACACCCCTGTTTACCGCCGCCGGACCACTCCAGCCATGAAACCGTTCCCCGCGCTGCCCGAACTTCCTTTTCTGCGACGGGAAAAGAATGGGGACGTTCTGATCGGCATCCATGTGGTGCCCAACGCCGCCAAAACCGAGATGATGGGCCTGCATGGAGAGGCCGGGCAGCAGGCGCTGCGCCTGCGATTGCAGGCACCGCCCGTGGACGGCAAAGCCAATCAGGCGCTGGTGAAATGGCTGGCCGGTTGCCTTGGCGTTCCGCAGCAGGCGGTCACGCTGGCCCGCGGAGAAGCCTCAAGGCGCAAGCAGTTGCGCGTCAGCGCTGAAGCGGCAAGCCAGGCTGCATGGAATGAATGGCTAAAAGCATTGGACCACCGCGAGCCATAGCCGCGCCGCCTACGACAAGGGAACGATCGCATGCTATTAATTTAATAGCTGGCGGCGCCCATTCTGTCTTGCTCAAGCACTGATTTGTTCGGAATTCAACGTGTAGTTCTGGCCACCGCGCGTGGCGATCTTGAGCGCACCCACCCGGTTCCCCAAGGCGGCGCAGCGGTCCAGCGTCCAGCCTTTTTCGAGGCCAAACARCAAAGCCCCGCGAAAAGCGTCGCCGCACCCTGTCGGGTCGACCACTGATCCGGCCTTTACCGGTGGCACCAGGGTTTTCTCGCCGCCAATCCAGACCTCGCAACCTTCCGCGCCCAGCGTCACCACCAGGCCCTGCACCCGGCGGGACAATTCGGCGCATGACAGGCCCGTGCGGTCGCACAGCATTTTGGCCTCGTAATCGTTGACGGTCACCCAGGTGGAGAGTTCCACAAAGTGGGAAAGCTCCTTGCCGTCAAACATGGGAAGGCCCTGGCCTGGATCAAAAACGAAGGGGATACCGGCCAGCTTGAACTGCTCGGCATGCTGCAGCAT
>NZ_JBFUAZ010000824.1:0-1442 GCF_056406035.1 Polaromonas sp. P1_E1_2
CATGGCGGATGGGCTTGTCGGCTCTACGGTCAGTTTCATGGCGGATGGGCTTGTCGGCTCTACGGTCAGTTTTGCGGTCAGCTCTGCAAGAACAGCCGGTAAACAGGGTTGGCGGTTTCCTCGACGTGAGGGTAGCCCAGCGTGTCCAGGAAATCCTTGAAGGCCTTGTTGTCGGCCTTGGGCACCTGCAGGCCGACCAGGATGCGGCCGTAGTCGGCGCCCTGGTTGCGGTAGTGAAAGAGGCTGATGTTCCAGCCCGGCCGCATGCTGGAGAGGAACTTCATCAGCGCGCCCGGCCGCTCGGGGAAGACGAAGCGCAGCAGGCGCTCGTCTTTGGACAGCGCACTGTGCCCGCCCACCATGTGGCGGATGTGTTCCTTGGCGAGCTCGTCGTGGGTGAGGTCCAGCGTCTTGAAGCCGTGGCGCGAGAAATTGGCGGCGATCTTGCTGCTCTCGCCCTTGGCCGACGTGGTCAAGCCCACAAAGACATGGGCTTTCGCGTCGTCGTTGATGCGATAGTTGAATTCCGTTACGCTGCGCGGCCCGCCGGGCAGCTCGCCAATCACTTCGCAAAAGCGCCGGAAGCTGCCGCGCTCTTCGGGAATCGTCACGGCGAACAGCGCTTCGCGCTCCTCGCCGACTTCGGCGCGCTCGGCGACGAAACGCAGGCGGTCGAAATTCATGTTGGCACCGCACAAGATGGCCGCGTAGGTTTCACCCTTGGTCTTGTGGGTGGCCACATACTGCTTGACAGCTGCCACGGCCATTGCGCCGGACGGCTCGACGATGCTGCGGGTGTCGACGAACACGTCCTTGATAGCGGCGCAGACGGCGTCGGTGTCGACGGTGATGAATTCATCGACCAGTTCGCGGCTGATACGGAAGGTTTCTTCACCCACCAGCTTGACGGCCGTGCCGTCGGCGAAGAGGCCGACGTCGCTCAGGGTCACGCGCTTTTTGGCGTTGACTGACTGCAGCATCGCGTCGGAGTCGTTCATCTGCACGCCGATGACTTTGATCTCGGGCCGCACCGCCTTGATGTAGTTGGCCACGCCGGAGATGAGCCCGCCGCCGCCGATGGCAACAAACACGGCGTCGAGCCGGCTGGAGCCGAGGCTTTGCAGCTGCATGAGGATTTCCATCGCGATCGTGCCCTGACCGGCGATGACGTCCGGGTCGTCAAACGGATGCACGAAAGTCAGGCCCTGCTTTTTCTCGAGCACCACGGCGTGGGCGTAGGCGTCGGAGTAGCTTTCTCCGTGCAGCACGACATTGCCGCCCCAGGCCCTGACGGCGTCGACCTTGAGCTGCGGTGTGGTGGTGGGCATGACGATGACGGCGCGTGTGCCGAGCTTTTGCGCGCTGAGTGCGACGCCTTGGGCATGGTTGCCGGCCGAGGCGCAAATCACGCCTTTTTTGAGCTGTTCGGGGCTCAGGTGAGC
>NZ_JBFUAZ010000825.1:0-1439 GCF_056406035.1 Polaromonas sp. P1_E1_2
GCACGTAGCGACCCATGCCATCCAGAAACTCCGCGTCCAGATGCCGGCGGAACTCTGGCGCGTGACCGGCCCATTTCATCTGACCGTACTGCGCATCGTGGGCACGCAATGCCGCGGCTCCCATTGTGTTGCACAGGGGATAGACCCAGTTGGGCTCGCAGGCCATCAAATAGAAGGGTGAACGTTCGTATTCTTTTTCCAAACTGGACAGCAAGGACTCAAAACTGTGTTCGTAGCGTTTTCCGTTCGGATGCACCAGCGTAAAGGCACCTTTTTTCGAAAACTCCTGACCTCCTGTGCTGGCCTGGAACAAGGCCATCTGCAGCGCCACGAAGCCCGTGTACATGATGTTTTCACGGGCAGCAGGGTCGGAGTTCCACCGCAAGTTTCCCCATAGATTTTCCAGCGACCAGTAGGCCCATGCACGATGCTGTGTCTGCTTGTTCAGCAACCTGCTTTGCGCGTCGCTCATGTACCCGCCTAACGCAGGCGTGAAGCGTGCCTGCGTCAAGGCAATGCCATAAGCCAGAAAGTTGACTTGATACCGAAGCGCCGCCGTCTGAAATTGATCGCGTTGCTCGAATCCCGAAAATTCATCGAAAGGTTGCAGAGCCCGATCGAGTGCGAACCTCAGACGACGCAGATGCGCCAAAGACATTTCCGGTTTTTGCCTTGATGGTTGGGCTGTGAAGATCACGTCCAATCGAGCCATTTGTCGGACCAGGTAATCGTTATCGATGCGCCTTTGCCGGCCTGAAAACATAAACCAGGCCAGCATCGACAGGCAGCCCGCCGCAGCAAACAGCGCGAGCACGCAGTACACATTAAGAACCACACCTGGCTGAATTGCACCATGGCTCATGCTCGCGGCCCAAAACGCCGAACCGAGCCAAACAAGCGGAGGCAGCAACACATTGCCCGTGCCAAACCAGACCAACAGCGCAAACGCCAAGGCACCAACCGAGCACAGCCAGGCGGCTATATGACCTATGCCACTGCCTGTGCAGATATCGGCGTGCGCCAGAAATCCGCCGCCCGGCACCATCAACCCCAAGCCGAAAATCTGCAAGCCATCCTGATGCCCGAAAAGCAGCAAAGCCGAGCCGCCCGTAACGAGCAGCAGATACAGTATTAAAAGTCGGACAGTCTTTCTTGTCGTTACCGGACCGAAAATTCGTGTGTATGGCGGAAGAGTAGCGACGCTACGGATTGAACTCACAGACCGACCTTTCTTCGAAATGAAAACACCAGGTTGATGCACTCGGCTTTCGATAGGTGCAGTCTGATACGCGCCTGTGAGGTCTTGATGAACTGTATGAAGTGGGTGTGAAGTCGAGATCAATTGCGCTGCATCGACCCAATAGCCCGTTTTGAGTTTCGGGTGTGTGAATCTGCATCAAGTGCGCCGCTGTTTCCGCCATTCTTGCCTCGAGTATTGG
>NZ_JBFUAZ010000826.1:0-1439 GCF_056406035.1 Polaromonas sp. P1_E1_2
GAGCCCCACGGCCCGCTTTTCATCTGGCTGGAGAGCCAGTTGCATGAGCACGGACCCCAGCCCTGGGCCGCCTTGCGTGAAGGGCTGCGCGGCCACCCTTACGAAAGACACGCCACAGCGCAGATCGCACAGATTCCCGAAGGCATCGAAAGTGACTGGGATGAGGTTCGGAGCATCCTGGACCAGCTCCTGCGCCTGCACCGCCAGCGCGAGATGAGCGAGCTGGCCGCTCGCGCCGCCACCGACCCGGCCGCCCGGCAGCGCTACCTGGAACTGGCCGCCAGCCTCAAAACCACCGCCACCGACCCGGCCCGCTGAGCGGGCCCGGCCTCCGGAAAAATCCCTGTTTCTGGGCCATATAAATCGCCCAAAAAACAGGCAACAGGGTATAATCCGATTTTCGACGGCAAGCGCGACAGCAGCACCTCCGGCCCGGCCACCCTGAAACTTCGGGGAACTCACAGATGAGACGGCCACTTCCCCCAGGGAATTTCCGCAAGGACTGCACACCAAATGTTCGCCCAAACAGCTTGCCCGGGAAAATAAGCCGCCATGTGCCTTTGGCATTGCCCGGCCTGTTTTCCGCCCTCTCGTTTTGACTCTGAACTCTTGTCACCGTGCCTGTGCTTTGTACAGGCGCAAAGGCGCATTTTTGTTTACTGGTAGCTGATCGATATTTAAAACAATTCCCGACAACTGGAGGTCCTATGCCTACTGCCAAGCCGAAGAAGCCGAGCACGTCCAAGAAGCCGCAAGGTGCGCAGCCCAAAGCTGCCGCAAAGCCCAAAGCCAAGGCAGCGCCCAAAGCTGCTGCCCGGCCCGCAGGCAAGCCTCCAGTCAAAGCAGCAACCAAGGCTGCCGCAAAGCCTGCCGCCAAAAGCGGCAAGGTTGAAAAGCCGGGAAAACACGCCATATCTGTTAAACCCAGCAAACCCAATGCCCTGGTGAGCAAAGCCCCCCTGAAAACCGCGAAATCCGCGATTTCCGATTTGCCCCTGAAGAAAGCCCCCGCCGTGCCGACCAAGTCCAGTCCTGAAGCCAAGCCCCTCGCCGTCTCCGCCGACGTGCCCGTGAAGAAGAAACCCGGCCGCCCGCCCAAGAACCCGGCAGCCGAAGGCAGCGCGCCTGCCACTACCACCGGCGCCAAGCGCGGCCGCAAGCCGAAGAGCGCCGCCGGCCCGGTCAAGACGGGGGAAGACCTCGACATGTCCGACATTGAAGACGATCTCGTCGGGGAACCCATCGCGGAAACGACCGAGAAGGTCAAACCGCTGCGCATGAAAATCAGCAAGGCGAAGGAACGCGCCCTGATGAAGGAATTCGGCCTGGACGAAACCGTCCTCTCCGAAGAAGACATGCTCAAACGCCGCCTGCGCCTGAAAACCCTGATCAAGCTGGGTAAAACGCGCGGCTACCTCACGCATGGCGAAATCTCCGAC
>NZ_JBFUAZ010000827.1:0-1438 GCF_056406035.1 Polaromonas sp. P1_E1_2
TGCCTGATCTGGTAGACATCGGCGGCGTTGATGCCGCTGCTCTTGCCGAGGTATTGCAGTTCATCGACCAGGTCAAAAAAGAAGAACAGGGCCAGGAAGCCCAGCGCCACCAGGGCGATGGCTGCCAGCACTTCACCGTAGATCAGGCGGCGTATGGTTTTCATGCGTGGCTTTCGCTGTCGCGTACAGCCAGCGGTGTACGGTTGATGCGCCGGGCGGGCCGCAGCGTCCAGTTGAACTGTCGCTTGGACAGCCAGGCCAGGGCCAGCAGCAGGACACCACCATGCAGCGCCAGCAGGAAGTTGCTGAAACTGATGAGGCCCACAAAAATCCAGCTTTGCCCGAGGTTGACCAGGTTGTTGTAGACCACAAAGGTCAGCAACACAAAGATCATGTTGCCGCTGCGGCCACCGCGCGGGTTCACGCTGGCCAGGGCCACCGCCAGTACGACAAAGTTGATGGATGCCAGCGCCAGTCCCAGCCGCCACGCCAGTTCGCTGAGGTTGCCGCGGGTCGGCGTCTTGATCAGGGAGCGGGTGGAAAGCAGTTTGGCTTCCGGTGCGTTTTCGGTCAGCGGATTGTTATCGCCAGTTTTGGTGCCGTACTCTTCGAAGTCGCTGATTTTGAGCGCCGATTGCCCGATCACGTTTTCCAGGCGCTGGCCGTTTTCGAGCATGAGGAACTGGGCGTCACCTTTGGTCTCGATGCGGCCCGAGCGGGYCGTGGTGATGGAACTCTTGCCTTTTTCGGTCGCAGCGATAAAGACGTTGTTACTGGAGCGCTCGCCCGCCAGGTCGCGGTCGATGAAGAAAACCCGGTTGCCGCTGGAGGACTCCTGGAACTGGCCAGGGGCAATGCGGTCGATGTCGCCGCGCTGCTCATACCGGCTTTGCATGTCTTTGGTTTGCTGGTTGGTCCAGGGCCAGACAAAAAGGGCCATCAGCGTGATGACCAGCAGCACAGGCCATGCAAAACGGAAAAGCGGCCGCAGAAAACCCGCCAGGCCCTGACCACTGGTGAACCACACCACCATTTCGCTGTCGCGGTACATGCGCGACAAGGTACTGACCATCGCAATAAACAGCGACAGCGTGAGGATGGTCGGCAGGCGTCCCAGGGCCGAGTAGGCCATGAACAGCATGACGTCCTGCGGATTGATGAAACCGCGCGATGCCTGGCCCAGGGTGCGGATCAGAACAATGGTCATCACGATGGTGACCAGGACCACCAGCGTGKCCCCAAAACTGCGTGCCAGCTCTTTGCGAATCGTGGATTGGAATAACATTGACTGAATATCTGCCTTGGCTTCGTTTTATTTTTGTTTTACTTTGGTTTATTTACCAGACCCTGAATTATGGACTTTGAACTCAAAACACTGACACCCACCCGTATTTGCAGCGAAAAAACCGATGCGCTGCTGGTTCTCGTACCCCAGGAT
>NZ_JBFUAZ010000828.1:0-1438 GCF_056406035.1 Polaromonas sp. P1_E1_2
CGCTGGGCTTGCGCCAGCGCTGCCAGGGCCTTCACGGCAGAACCTTCCTCAAGCGGGGGAAAATCAAGGTTTGGGATTAATGCTTTCATAATTCAAATATAATTGAATTATGGAATCGATGCAACCAATCCCTTTTCAGGAGTGAAACTTATGCCTTCCGCCGTCACGATTTACCACAACCCCCAATGCGGCACGTCGCGCAATGTGCTGGCGCTGATCCGCAATGCCGGCATCGAACCCGAGGTCATCGAATACCTGAAAACCCCGCCAACGCGGGAGGCGCTGCGGGAGCTGGTTGCGCAAATGGCGGTGCCGCTGCGAGAGGTGGTTCGGGAAAAGGAAGCCGTTTACAAGGATCTCGGCCTGGACGATGCCACGCTGGTCGACGAAGCCCTGATCGACGCGATGCTGGCCCATCCCATCCTGATCAACCGGCCCATCGTCGTTACGCCGTTAGCCACGCGCCTGTGCCGGCCTTCGGAAGCCGTGCTGGACATCCTGCCCACGCCACAGCGGGGTGCGTTCAGCAAGGAAGACGGTGAACAGGTTGTCAATGACAAAGGGGAGCGTGTGGCGGGCCGTTGAGCTTCCCGTCCTTGGCGCAACGCAGTCCGGGCCGTCCGACTGCTCGGCCGGTTGCACGGGTCTGTCCATGGTCATGCATCCGCGGTAATGGCGTCTTTTCGGTCATTTCCGCTGTTTAACCGAGGGAATGGGCACCTGATTTGACAAATGCTGCGCTTATAGGCAGAAGAATGCTGGTGCCGCCGCGTTTCCTCACGCATAATCGGGAGGTGCGGCTGCCATTGCATTCGCACAGGTTAGTGATCGGTCAGTTTCGCGCGCTACGGCGGTACTTTTTAGGTTTGTTGTGCTTTCGGGACCCCATCGCTTTTGTTTTATGTATTTTTGAGGAGTCCCCATGGGCAATAAACTTTACGTCGGCAACCTGCCATACACCGTCCGTGACGAAGACCTGCAACAATCTTTCGGCCAATACGGCTCTGTCTCCAGCGCCAAAGTCATGATGGAACGCGACACCGGTCGCTCCAAAGGTTTTGGCTTTGTCGAAATGGGCAACGATGCCGAAGCACAAGCTGCAATTTCCGGCATGAACGGCCAGTCGCTCGGCGGCCGCAGCATCACCGTGAATGAAGCCCGTCCAATGGAAGCACGTCCTCCACGTAGCGGCGGCTTCGGCGGCGGCGGTGGTGGCGGCTACGGTGGCGGCGGCGACCGTTCCGGCGGTGGCGGCTACGGCGGCGGCGGCGGTGGTCGCGGCGGCTACTAAGCCCTGCAAACCCCGTCAACGGCAGAGATGCCGTTGCCAACCCGCTCTCTCGGCGTTACGTTGAGAACAGCATAAAAGGCTTCAGAACTTCGGTTTTGAGGCCTTTTTTCTTTGGGGYTGGGTAATATCTTTGGGGCTGGGTAATAT
>NZ_JBFUAZ010000829.1:0-1438 GCF_056406035.1 Polaromonas sp. P1_E1_2
CTTCACTGGATGCGTTTGGTATCCACGCGATACCCTTACTCTTCCGCTCTTTTTCGCTATGCCACCGCGGCTGGTCTGAATGGCGCAGACAGCGATGCCGTTCAAGCCCTGCGTCTCCTCTGCAGTTTGCATGAGCCGCGGAAGTGTGTAGAGGCCAGGGAGGCGTGGGCAGAACTGTCCAGAAAAAAATGGCCGGAACTGTCCAAAATCCCATTTCCCGGTATGCCAGCCAGTAACAATACAGCGTTAACCCGGAAATAGAGTGGACGCCTCTCTACAGCTGGCCGGTCGGCGGAGCTGCGCGAGCCGTAAGCCCATACACTTGCTGCATCGCTAAGCACCGGTTTATTGTTGATATCTCCGTGCGGTGTACATGCAATCCAAAGAATGAAATTTTCTGCTGATACCTGGGCGGTGCCGGTCACCTTGCTTGTCCTGTTGCCTTGGCTGAATCCATTCGCCTTCGGCCCATCGCCCAATGTTGTTCCGTTATTGATAAGTCTCGCCGCCGTCGTTGGCCTTATTCTTCTTCAAGCCATCTTGCCGAGTATCGACAAAGCGGCAAGCGGCGCCCCGTTCGGCCGATACTGGGTCACCCCGGTTTCCTGGGCATGGATTTTGGCGGGAACGATCAGCAGTATTTTTGCGTTGTTGCAATATTCCGGTCATGCGGATGCTCTCACTCCCTGGGTGGCCAAGGCGGGCTTGGGGGAGGCCTTCGCAAATCTGCGCCAGCGCAATCAATTTGCCACCCTTATCAACATTGCCTTGGCCGCGGTGATCTGGTGTGCGGTGAAGGACTCTGAGCGTTCGACGGTGAAGGCTGGCGGTGGGCGGGCATTTGCATTCGTGGCGTGTGCTTGTGTGCTCGCGCTGGGTAATGCTGCTTCCTCCTCCCGTACGGGTATGGTGCAGTTGATTTTTGTCGCCGGATTGTGGTGGTATTGGGGGGCATCACGTCTGTCTTCTGCTCGCCGGTTGTTATGGGTATCTGCCGTTGTCTATGCACTCGGCACACTCCTCCTGCCATGGCTTGCTGGATTGGATCCGTCGCTGTATGGTGCCGCAGCCCGGTTTCTGGCTGGCGATGAACTCTGCGTTAGCCGTTTGACGCTCTGGTCAAATGTGTTGAGCCTTATTGCCCAAAAGCCTTGGCTTGGCTGGGGCTGGGGTGAGCTGGATTACGCACATTACATTACCCTCTACAGGGGTCCGCGGTTCTGCCAAATACTCGACAACGCCCACAATTTGCCTTTGCAACTTGCCGTAGAGCTAGGGTTACCTGCTTCGCTGTTTGCCTGTGGCGCGTTTCTATACTGGGTGTTTCGGCGTGCGCCATGGCGCGAGACTCAACCGACGCGTCAGCTCGCATGGACAGTCCTTCTTGTGATTCTGCTCCACAGCATGCTCGAATATCCGCTTTGGTATGGTCCATTTC